>NZ_JATABI010000043.1:0-38636 GCF_036533795.1 Vibrio sp. M250220
TAGCAGATGAAGAAGGTCGCCCTGTGTTTAAAACACTCATCACTAAAGAAGAACAAGCTGAATTAGACAAGCAAGTGGCAGAGTTTGTTAAAGACATTACGCCAAACATGTTCTTAGATGAAACGTCTCTAGAGCTCTTTTAGTCCCCCCACAAAGCCGCTCATTGCAGCTAACTCGTGTTTGGAACGAAAACAGGGTAGCGAGTTTTAGTTATACGAACGATCCTTGATTTGGGCCGTTTTTTTCGTTCAACGGATCATTTGCTTAACTGATAGGATTTAGCCCATTTGGGCGGCTTTGTGATTGTAACGACCCGTAGAAGATCAAATCCACAACTGGCTGATCGGCATATCTGACTGATAGTGATGGGCAATCTGTGCTTGTAGCAACTCCGCTGTTGCAACGGCATCGGTAAGGGCATGATGGGGTGTGTATTGAGGCAAACCATAGCGGGTTCGACTCGCTCCGAGCCTGACTGACGCTGGTTTGCGACCCTTGAGTTTGTTGACTATCCCACCAGTGAGCTTTTTCTGTAGGAGAGTTTCAATCTGCATGGTATCTACCGCGGGAAATTCTATTCCTTCGTTAATTCGAGCCATCAGAGCTTTATCGAAAAACTCACGTTCAATACGCTGGTAGTGAACCACCACTATTTTCCCTTCCATCTGTGCCAAGATCTGGTCATAGATGACAGATAGATCAGGTGCATCAAGAACGTCAGAGTGGGTGATTCCATGGATGACGACCGATTCTTGCGCTAACTGCTTACGAGGTTTTACCGTCCAATGCTTCGCTTGATTTATAAAAATGCGATTCAAGTTAAAGGGAACGGTTCCGATGGTAATAATGTCATCTTGGTCGGAGTTTAAGCCTGTGGTTTCAAAGTCCATCGCCAGAAATGTAACTTCTTCCAATGGTGTATTGGGTAACGGAACCCCAGCCGTATAGTATTGTTGTAAAGCAGGGGTTGTTGTCGTGCGCAATTTTTGAGCAAACTTTGCCGGCCAGTCGATCGAAGGGGGAGATATGATTTTGTTAAGCATCGTCACCTCACTTAAAGTTATTACTGGCTTGATAACGGAACTTAAGGAAGTTCTGAGCATTGCTTAGAATTTGGAATGCGTCCTTGAGGTTACGGCGCTCAAAATCCGATAAGTTTTCTGGTTCAATGTTGTTGTCTGGCTCGATTTCATTTTCGACGTCCAGTGCTTGGTGGCGAATACGAACGATGGAGATAAACTCAAGTGCATCACGGAGGTCTCTCGCTTTGCCTTTAGGTAAAATACCCGCCTCATGGATGTCATCCAGACGTTCAAACGAATTCTTTGACCGCGAGCCGACGGCGAGGGCATGGACGCGAATAAGATCCGCTAACGGCGCGGTGCCACGTCGTTTAAGGTTGATTGAATTTTTGTGTTGGCCATCTTTCTCCATCACAAAACTCTTAAAGAAGCCCAGCGGAGGAGTTCGATTCATTGCATTGCGGGCTAAACAGGCAAGGAAACGATTGTTTCTACGTGCTCTACGTACAATAAAGCCGCTGAGCTGTTCCGCCCATTTTAGACGTCCATATACACCATCAAGGTCAAAGAAAATCGAAGCGTTGAGTAACGCTTTAGGGTTGGGGTCATCTATCCAATCCGCAAAGCACTCTTCCCATTCGGTTCGAGTCATACGCCAGTCTGGATTCGTTGCCATGATATCGCCAGTACAGTAACTGTAGCCACATTTATCCAATCCTTCACATACACGGTTTGCCAGTTGCGCAAAGTAGCCGTCATGCTTCTCTTTGACGAAGGTGTTATCGAGGATGATAGCGTTATCTTGGTCAGTGACGAGCAGTTGCTCATCGCGCCCCATTGAGCCTAGAGCTACAAAGCAATAGGGTATCGGTGGCTCACCTAATTCTTGCTCTACAAGTTCGATAATACGCTGTTTAAAGCTACGTCCAATTACGGACATCGCACTGCCAACCATGTGAGAGTTTGCGTCTTCATTGACGAGGCGAACAAAACTGTCTTTCACTTGCTCAGATAATACCGAGAGTTCATCAATCGATTGTTGCTGGAATATACTGCTGACCAACAGAAGTGAATTTTGTGATTCGTAACGAACAATATCCGTTGCTTCGATGACGCCAATGGGCTGCTTGTCCTTGAGGACAGGAAGATGATGAACGTTGTATCGCAACATCGTCAGCATCGCTTCGAAGACATAGGCGTTGTGATCAAGTGAGATGACTTCAGTCGTCATTACGCTAGCAACGTCGTCGTTGGGGTTGAGCCCTTGAGCTAACACGCGGGTACATAAGTCTCTATCAGTAATGATTCCAACTAAAGGGCTGTTGTCGTCATCATCATCCTGAGCCACTTCGGGATCAATAATTAGCAGCGAAGAGACATTGTCTTCTGCCATTTTTATCGCTGCATTCTGGATTGATTCCGTCTTGTGAATCGTTGGTGCGATGCTGTTAAGCAAGTTTCTTACCTTTGATGTAGTAAGATCGTTTTGCTCTTTACTGTTTGAGACGGTCTGCCTCAGGCGTGCGTTATCTTCTACTTCGACAAAGTCTGCAAAGGCTTCGTGCTGCTCATACAAGTGCTGAAAGACCGCTTCTGGAATACAGTAGAGTAGGGTGTCTTTGATGGCTTTCGCTGGGAAGCGAACCTTATTGTTGGTCAGTAGTCCCATCTGACCGAATACTGCGCCTTCATCAATTCGGTTGTAGAGCTCACCTTTGCGTCGATATATTTCAACCACCCCACTGCGTACCATGTAAAGATCATGGATTTCATCACCAAAGTGAATGATGGGGGTATCCTCTCGATAGTAAGAGATTTCGATATGTTGAGTGACGTAGCTGAGGACTTCATCTTCGAGCTCATCAAATGGAGGGTATTGAGAAAGGAAGTTCTTAATTTCCAGTAGTTCTGCTTCCATGAATACGTCCAATCTTTGAGAGTGATGAGTTAATGGTACATGATCTTCAAGCGAACTTCATGGAGTGAGGCCAATAGATTAAAGAAAAAAGGCTAAGATTGAATAACTTAGCCTTAGAGTGTGAAGTGGGCAGGGACTACGCCAGTTTAGCTTAATCCAATAATGTGACCATTCTCATCAAGGTCGAGATTCATAAATGCTGGTTTTTCCGGAAGGCCGGGCATCGTCATCACGTTGCCACATAGGGCATAAATAAAGCCCGCTCCTGCGCACAGTTTCAGTTCCCTTACGAGGACATCAAAATTATCGGGGGCGCCTTTAACACTTGAATCCGTCGAGATCGAAAGTGGTGTTTTTGCCAAACAAACGGCAAGGTCATCGAATCCGTGTGCTTTGAGTTGAGCCAACTGCTGCTTGGCGACGTCACTCAGTATTAGCCTCGTTGCACCATAGCCAGCTTCGGCGACGGCCATAAGTTTCTCTTCAGTGGTTTGTTCAAAACGGTATAAAGGAGAGAAGTGGGATGGCTTCTCGCACTGGTGGATCACTTTGTGGGCTAACTCTAGCGTGCCCGCTCCACCTTTGCTAAAACCTTCGCTGACGGCAACTTGTACGTCATTTGGCAAGGCTTCCACCATGGCTTTTAGCGTTAGCAATTCGGAGTCACTATCCTGAGGAAAGCGATTAATGGCAACCACAGCCGGAATACCGTATTTATTGACATTATTAATATGCCATTTCAAGTTTTCGAAACCAGCAAGGAGCGCGTCTTGATCGTCACTGTAAAGGCTCTGTGGAATCGCTTGGCCTGGTTTTAGATCATACTGACCTGAGTTAGCTTTAAGGCCGCGAAGCGTCGTGACGATAACTGCGCAATCAGGAGACTTGTTGGCAACCTGCGCTTTAATGTTACAGGCTTTTTCAAAGCCCATATCCGAGCCAAAACCACCTTCAGTGACCGTAAATTGTACCAGCTTTGTAGCGATATTATCCGCAATGATTGACGAGTTACCGTGGGCGATGTTAGCAAATGGCCCTGCATGAATGAGAGTCGGGACCCCCTCTAGAGTTTGCATCAAGGTGGGTTCGATGGCTTCTTTCATGCTCACTGCCATTGCGCCCGCTACTTGTAGATCTTCTGTCGTTACCGGTTGACCAGACAAATCATAGGCGACGACGATTCGACCAATACGTGAACGAAGATCTTTTAAATCACTGGCTAAGGCGAGAATGGCCATTAACTCTGAGGCTGCTGAAATATCAAATCCATCGCAGCGCTCAAATCCATTAATGTTTTTCCCAGCTTCATTTTGACCCACAGTTACCATGCGTAACGCTCGGTCGTTGTGATCCATGACCCTTTTCCAAACCACATTTTGAGGATCGATTTTTAGTGCTTTCAAACCACTGCGTTGTTCGAAATCTTCGTATCCCAGTCTTTGCTCATGATAAATGCGAGCATCGATGGCAGCAGCGGCTAAGTTATGCGCCGCCGTGACCGCGTGAATATCTCCTGTGAGGTGGAGATTCAACTCTTCCATGGGAGCAACTTGCGAATAGCCGCCTCCCGCAGCCCCGCCCTTGACGCCAAAAACAGGCCCCATAGAAGGCTGCCTGATACACGCCATTGCTGAATGATTAAGTTGAGCCAAGCCTTGGGCAAGTCCAATGGTCGTGACAGTCTTACCTTCGCCAAGTGGCGTTGGGGTGATAGCGGTGACGACAATCAGTTTACCCGTCTTCTTAGATACAAGGCGTTTTAGGCTAGATAAACTGACTTTTGCCTTATGTTCACCTTGGCTTTGGTACTCATCGGCTTTCAGTCCAGCTCGCTGTGCAACTTTGCTTATAGGAAGTAACGGAGTAGTGCGGCAGATTTCGATGTCAGGTAGCATAAAATCCTCTATGTGGACCTAGTTTAAGTCGGGATGTGGCTACTTGTTACAAGGTTTCGATAAATATAACGTAGAAAGCAGCATTTTTAGATTTTGCATATTTTAACTGATATTGAGTGATGAATAAATGTGTGCCACCGTGCTAACTAAAAAAAGGCCTGTCTTCTGACAGGCCAGTCCCACAAAAAGTGACGAGCAACATGGGTAAAGGACGGCGGTGCACAAACGCCATCAAGTGGTAAATTAAGTTGGCGCAATTTGCACTAAGCGGCTTATATTCGTAGTGCCTACATTTTCGAGTAATTCAAAGCAGGAAATGATCAGAGACTGACTATGGTTGCGATGAATTTCTGGCTCAAGGAGTTGGACAATTGAGTCGGTTGTATCTCGTGAATCATCAGCTTCGATGACGGCATATGTAGGTTCAACACCACGTAATATTGAAAGCGATGAGAGTAATTTGACGTTATCGCTCAGCGCCCAAATCGGTACATGACTTTGGCAGCGGGACATCAGTAAAGGCGCTTCGCCATTATGTGTAATCACGGCAACACTAACATAGCGTTGCGTTTTACTTATGCTTAGTACGGTTGATATCGCGAAATTTTTGCTACAGCTAGCGTCCATCAGCTGTGTGGTGTCTTTTTGATGCTCGAAGCATTCGACCATCGCCTCGACGCTGCTAATTACATTTACCATCGCTTTGACTGCATCAATCATGTATGGCCCATTCGTCACTGTTGGGCAGAGCATCACTGCATCCGTTCCCGCAATGACGAGATTCGCTAACTTTAACGCATCTGTGCGAGTGGGGAGGAACCTGGATGTCATTGAACTCATTACTGGTGATGCGGCAACGATTGGTTTATTAAGCTCTCGTGCTCTCATTAGTAATGGGTGCTGCAATGAGGCGGCATACTGATCGAGGATCTTGTCTACGAAGTCGAGGTTTTCAATCATGCACACTTGCGTAGCGTTAAGCACGGGTTCAATTACCGATAAATCGTGATCAAATCTAGAGGGGTCGAATTTTGCGATCAACTGGGTATTAAACCCAGTGTTTTCTAGCACTTGGCTAAGCTGTTGTAGCTCAGATTTCTCGGGCGGTAAGGTGAGCGCGATGAAATCCGCATCGATTGACGCCGCAAACTCTATACCCTGCCAATCGTACTCAGTCAGCGAAGGATAGAGAGTCTCTTTTCCCAGTACACTAATTGACTGGTGGCTGTTCAGCCTTCCTCCTGCGAGAACTTTGGTTTTTGCAAATTGATTGACACGATCAAGCAGTATGACTTGCAGCTGGATACGGCCACAATCAAGTAAAAGTATCCTGCCCGGTTCGAGTTCATTGAGAAGTTGAGGGTAGTCAAGCCCAACGGTGTTTTGGTTGCCTAGCTTAGGATCCAGTGTTCCGTCGAGGTTAAATATTGAACCTTGCTTGAGCACAATGTACCCATTTTCAAACTCAGAGATCTGAACTTTTGTGCCTGGAATATCGACTAAGATACCGACAACCTTACCGAGCTTTTTCGCGCTAGAACGCACTTGCTTTGCTATAGAAACGTGTTGTTCAGAAACCTGATGTGCGTAGTCTAGCCTGACGACATCAACACCAGCACACAACATCTCATCAATCTGGCTTTGAACCGGCATCTCGGGCCCAAGCGTTGCAATGATTTTAGTCTTTTTCATCTTCCTTCCCTTTAAAATCGCCCGAGGAGCGTTTCGCGACGATAGCGTGCTTGGTATGAAAAATGAGCAAGTGATCGTCTGTTTTGAGGATGATGTGAGATAAGTGAACAAAACGCAAAATGGCGAATTTGAGCTAAAAGTGACTCAACTAATACATTTGGCTGGGATAAAAATGTCACTCTAGCCAGTGAAATTCGTTTCATTAGTGATTGAATGTTCCTAGGTCAGACGCGGAAATGCGTCATCGGTGACTCACAGAGCGACAGCGAAAATGATGGCTTTGTGAAGGAAATTAGACATTCAGCGCATAAATCGAGAGGGATAACATGAAGGGCTGGCGGTTTTGTTCAATAGAAATGGCGACATTGGTCATCGGTCTGATCGGATTTAGTTCGATCGTGCTCGCGGGTAAGGAACAGTTTTCGATTTTAACGACCTTCTCAAGTGAGCCGGTGAACGAGTTAATTGCGAAATACAAACAACAGAATCCAGACGCGGATATTGAGCTTATTCATCGCCGTAGCCAGTCTGCAATGCAGTTGCTTAACAGGAGCTATATACAAGGTGTTGATGTTGTTTTGAGCTCATCACCATTCCTGTTCGAGGCGCTCGATAAAAGGGATCAACTTGCATCGATAGCGCTGGAGCAAAACCCTCCACAGTGGCTAGAGCCATTTTTATTTCCGATTAAAAACAAAGTGCTTAGTATTGGTTACTCTGGAGCGGGAATTGTATGGAACCGAGAGTATCTAGCGGCGAATAAATTGCCAATCCCCACTCGATTTTCAGATCTCTCGTCCTTTGCTTATTTTGGGCATATCACCATGAGTACACCGAGTCGCTCAGCCACCACACAGTTGATGCTGGAGAGCATACTTGCCCGCCATGGTTGGCAGCAAGGCTGGGCGACAATACTAAACATAGGCGCCAATTTAGGGACTATTTCATCACGCAGTTTTGGCGTAAGTGACTATGTCTCGAAAGGGCAGTTTGGTATTGGACCGACCATAGACAGCAATGCTATATCGCAACAGAGGCAGTTCGCCTATGTAGGATTCACCTATGACCCTGACTTTACGTTGATGCCTACTTATATCGGGATTGCCAAAAACGCGACGAAGACCGCTGAAGCGATTCGATTTGTTGAACTGGCATTGTCAGATGATGTACAGCAGCGAATCCTTCAATCGAGTTTAACCAAACGATCCATCTACGACCCTGCTCTCTATCTTGGCACTAACCCTCCGCTCGACTTCAAGAAGGTGATGAAGCGCGAGAAGTTGCTCAATATTCTTTTTGATGAAGCAATCACCAAACGCTTACCAGAATTACAAGATATCTGGTTAGGTCTATCTCAATATGTGCAAATCCATAGTAATGATGCCGCAAGGCTTGAGGTTGCTCATCAGCTACTAAACCAGCTTTTTACCATTCCAGTCACGGAGCAAGAAGTGAATGAGTTAGCCAACCTCATCAGTTCGCAACGTGATGCCTCTACCTTAGAAGATGGCGAAGAACAAGCCTTGCTGGTGGAGTTTAGCTATCGTTTCGCCACTTTATATGAGAAGGGGCTGCAGCGAGTTGAAGAGATGTTTCACGAGTTGCAAGTAGAGAGCGCCAATGAAAATATGTAAAACGATCGGTTCTAGATTGGTGGTGGCGTTTACCTTTACGACTTTGCTGCTTACCTTCGTCTGTGTATTAGCATGGGTAACTTGGTATCGGCTCGACCAGCAGGTGAGTCGTCTACTCGACACCAGTGTTCCTAAGTACAACACGAGTTACTTGTTGGAGAGTCGCAGTAGCGAAATTCGTTCCCGAGTTCAACTGCTTTCTACATCAACCAACAAGATTGAATTAAACCGCCAGAGAAATGAACTCGACAAGTTACTTAACTTTATTCAGCTGAAGTTGTCCAATTTTCAACCACTCAAACTTGAGAACAATGATAGTGACGAACTGTTGAGTTTATATGCGCAGTTAGAGCAGACATTAGAACAATACACTCGTTTTGTGTTCGATCGAGTTCAGCAAAGGCGTAAAGTCGCCAAGTTAGAGGAGCAAATCAACTGGTTACATCAAGATATCCATGCTGAGTTGGTGTCATTTCGGCAAGAGTTTTACTGGCAGTTGACTCGAGGAGGTAGTTCAGAAAAGCATAAAGCCACTCTCGAACAACTACGGGTGATACAAAGTGTGTTGGATCTTGAATCGAATATCTTCGTGCTAACCACAGAGTCGTTGCAGGCGCAAAACTTAGAACAGATTAAAAATGCCTCAACCGTTATTCAATTCAACATCGCGGAGTTAATCGCCACGAGTGAACCCTTGTTAACTCTGCCTTCCAGCATTTCCTATCAGCAATTGTTGCAAGAGTTGCAGGTGCTGTATGTAAGTGATGGTGTGTTTTCGTTGTTGCTGTCGGAAGGGGTGATACTAAACGCACGTATCATCGAAATTAAAAGCGAGATCGAAAAGTTGCTCGGTGCGATTCATCAGCAGATTGGTCAGATTATTAAATATGCCGATGCCAGCTTTATTGATGTGAAAGCGCGAACGGCTAACTTGGTCTCCGATGGAAACATTGTGTTATTGGTGTGCTTTGGCATCTCTATCCTTTTGTCTTTGTTTGTCACCTACTACTTTATAAATCGCCGTGTGGTCGCACGTTTGAACGCACTGAGCTCAAGTATTGATGCGATCATCAAAGGCAATTTTAGTCATCGGATTGTGGTTGACGGTGCCGATGAAATCGGCCAACTAAGTCAAAAGCTGATTGACTACGGGGCAAGTGTCGAAGAGTTACAAAGAACGAATGCGGTTGGTTTGATCAATAATACATCTGCCAGTCTATTGACGTGTGATCTCGCAGGGTATGTTGAATCTGCAAATTTTAGCGCCCAAAAACTACTGGCGATGCAAGGGACGGTCGAGCACAAGCTACTGTGGCAGTCGTTTCGTAATCAAAACCGCAAGCAATTAGCAAAAGTATTTGTCACGGGTCAGGCACTTTTTACCACTGGAAATGATGCGCTTACCTTGCCATTAGATGGCGAGAGAGAGTGTTATCTTCATTTCGATTTTCACCTTTTCTCTCATGGTCAATTACATAAAGTCATTGTGACAATCACGGATGTGACGCAACAAGAGTTAACGGCGATAGAACTTCAGAAGATGGTCAATGACAGAACGGCAGATTTGGTCGAGAAAAACCGCCTTTTGTCTGAAGAGATTGTTGAGCGAGAAAAGGCGGAACTCACCTTAAAACAAGCCCAAGATGAGTTGATCCAAGCGGCGAAAATGGCGGTTGTCGGTCAGACAATGACATGTTTAGCTCACGAGCTGAACCAGCCACTGAATGCAATATCGACCTACCTCTATAGCGCCAAACTTTCTACTGACTCCGGTAATTTAACCTCGACTAGTCGTTCCATTGAGCAAGTAGCTCAGTTGTCAGCAAGAATGAGTGAAATTATAAAAAGCCTGCGAACCTTTGCCAAAAAGTCGGACACTGATCAAGTCACGCACAATTTACTGCTTACTGATATTGTCATGCAAGCCATCTCAATGGTTGGCCCTAAAGCCAAGCGGCAAGCAACGAACATATGCAATTTGATCACCGAACCACTGTATGTCTATGGCAATGCATTAGCCCTTGAGCAGGTCATGGTCAACATACTGGTCAATGGTTGTGACGCCATTGCTGAGTCAAATCGGCATGGCCAAGAAATTCGAATTGAAAAGCTATTCTCGAATACATCTCACCATGTGATAGCGATATCCGATAGTGGTTGTGGCTTTAAGCCTTTCATTATAGACAAGCTATTCACACCGTTTACCACCACCAAAGAGGTGGGCTTAGGCTTGGGGCTCAGTATTAGTCGATCTTTGGTTGAGAAATATTCAGGGCGGATCTATTTGGCATCCCGTTTAGACAAAGGGGCCTTGGTTGTTTTGGAGTTATCACATGCAAGAGTTTAACTATTCTTTACTGTTGGTCGATGATGATCAGGATGTACTTGACGCATACCAGCACTTGATGAGCATTGCAGGCATTGCAGCAAAAACCGTCGCAGACCCTACTCAAGCGATGGGTTATTTATCACCTGATTGGTTGGGCGTTGTGTTACTCGATATGTATATGCCACAGATGCATGGGCTCGAGTTGTTAAGCCAGATTAAGCAGTTTGATAAGTGGCTACCCGTTATTGTTGTCACTGGACATGGTGATATCCCAATGGCTGTCGAAGCGGTTAAAGAAGGGGCGTGTGAGTTTGTTGAAAAGCCCATCGACCCTGCCAAACTCGTCGCAACGGTACGTCAGCATCTCAAGCAACGAAAAGTCTATATCGACCAAAAGAGAGAGATGGAATCGACCATCAAACGATCTTTGTTGGGCAAGTCTGCGCAGTTGAATCATATCCGCTACAGTGTCTCTCAGTTTTCTAGGTTACGTAATCATGTGGTGGTCTATGGCGAGATGGGTGTCGGCAGACACTTAGTCGCGAACCTGATACATGATATGTCGCAATCGGGTGGTGAACTCGAATTGTTATCGGCAAACGATGCTATGGCCTGTGAGGAATTGAGTGCCAAGCTCTATTCGTTTGTTTCTGGAACCTTAATCGTTGATAGTCCTGAACGATTTTCAGAGCAGTGCCAACGCGTGTTTGCACAGCATATGATTGATAAAGAGAGAAAGGGTCAGCACGGACGTGTCATCGCGATATTTGAGCAAAACCCTCAACAACTTGTCGTGGCGAATAAACTAGTGGCAGAGCTTTATTACGTTCTCAATCAAGTGGAGATTGAAGTCCCACCACTAAGAAAGCGCCCGGATGACATCGAAGTGTTGTTCCACCATTACCTTAAGTCCAGTTGCCGGAAATTGGCAAAACACTTACCCGAAGTAGAAGCAAAATATATGGATCTACTGCTAGCACATGAATGGCCGGGAAACGTTAGAGAGCTGCGAAATGTGGCTGAGCTCTACTCGGTTGGAATAATTAAACTGGCTGGCAAGGATAGTCACAATACTTCTGCCGAAGCCCAATTGCCTTTGGACGAATTGGTTGATGATTTTGAAAAACGAGTTATCGAAGATGCGTTGTTTCTGCACTCGGGTCGAATCAGTGAGTCAGCTGCGTATCTGCAAGTCCCGCGCAAAAAGCTTTACCTGAGAATGAAAAAACACAATATCGATAAGGACGCGTATAAGAGTCGATAAAAAAACGCCTCACGATTTGTGAGGCGTTTATCTCGTTTAGTACCAGTCATCTTCAGGAAAAAGCTTCCCTTCTGGAGCGTATGGATCGTCATCAAACGGATGTTCTGCCTTGTTTCTCAGGCTGTCTAATTGATGCTCTAGCATTTTGACGGTGTCGTAGTCTCCTTCGGAACAGGCGACATAAATCTGTTGCTCCAAGGCTCTGATGCTATCGTTAATACCCATAGTTACCTCCGTATGCGTTGTCTGCGCAGTTGAACGGTTCTACCTATTCTCAAATCTATTGTAGTCAAGAAGACCAAATTCGATAGGCTGATTTTCCTTATACCAAGCATGAACCCGGTCGCTAAAAGGCCAAAACTGGGTCGAGCTGCGTCGAATTGCGAACGTATCCAACAACTTAACATACTCCTCTTCGGTGCGGATATTTTTCAACATTTGCACCAGTTGGGGGATTTGTTCTTCTTTAAGGGATAGATACGCAGCGGGATAGCTACCGATCACTCCACGCACCAAAGTTAAGTCATCATTTGCTGGATCACGATTGCTCTCTTCATCAAACAGACTGGAAATATTCGTATGCGCATTGTTATGGAGCAGAGTGAAGAGTTGTTCTTCTCCGTGATTGGATTCAATCATCATCATTACAATTTGCGGTATAACGAGTAACCCTGCTCCTTTGATATCATTGATGCTTTTCAGTAGTGCTTCATTCTTAGCGCTAAAACCGGTTTGCTCTATATCGTAACGATTACTGAGCACAGGGGAGAGCTGAGTGCGAAGAATGTCATAAAGCTCTGCTTTGGGATCATCCGTGTGGTATGGAACCTGAGTTGGTTGATCGAACGGTTTAACATTACGCTGTAAGAAGTCACTAAGTTGGGTGCTTTGGTCTTGGTACCAGCTTGAGTGTTCTTGGTGACGCATCGCTTTTGGTAAGAGTGCGATAAAGTTACTTTCCCCTTCAAGGCGCAAGAAATCCATAAACATACGTGTCATCAATTGGTGGCCAAAGTTGCCATATACGTCAAACCCAGCGACCAACAGATAGTGAATACGTTCGAGCAGGGAATAATCCAGTATCCATGCTGTTTTTGGTGGTTCACCAACCATACCTTGAACCACGGATGCGCTATCAAAATGGCGGAATACTGTGAGTGCTGCATTAGGGTTAGTGCCGTTCCCCGTCCAGATAATGTCGGTAGTTAGGTATTTACCGCCTTCAAACCATTGGTTGATAAACTCAGACTTAGCCTCAAGGTAACGCGCTTGCTGACGTGAATAGGAGACCCAGTTGGTCACGGGCAAAGTATTACTTTCTAACTCTCCGGGCAGTTTTAAGTTGTCTGCTTGAGAGCGGTAAAATTCATTCACTTCCGGCAGATCGGCTTTGTCTGGGTCAAGGAATAACACCCAAAATCTGTCATTGATAACGTTGAGCGCGAGTTGTCCACGACACACTGGCCCTTTAATAAAGGCATTGATGGTGTTTTGGGAATTATCGAGCATAAATTTAAAACGCGCTTTCACTGGCAGATCGTTAAATACGGTCATTGGGTTCGCAGCAACTTCTACATCGTAACTTGGTAGTTGAGTAACCTTGTAGTCGGCGTCGATGAACCACTCTTTCCAATCTCTCATCCGTTGTTCGTTCAAGGCGAATGGCATGTGGGTTTTATCAACGATGGTGCCTTGCTCAGGAATTAGGCGGTAATACACTCGTTGGACGCCAGGATCATCGTAAGGACGACGCGTAGCAATTCGTTGGATGGGCTGGCCCGGTGGTGTCGATGAGCGAACCAAGGTGAAGAAACGTGGTGTTTCTTCATTGAGGTCAGAAAAATAGAGATGCGACAAAAACAGGTGCTCATAGATGTAACGAGCAGTCAGCTGTACCTTACGTGGGCTCTTGTTGAGCAATGTCTCGTATTCATTCACTAATTGAGCTTGCTGGTCAGTCAGTGGTATCGATTTGTTCATGATCGCGCCATTTTGCAACCAACTGGTTAACGTCGCGTACTCATGTGAACTGAGGTTTGGCATACCATAAGGCATGCCCCAAGTCGGATAGTCTGTTAGGTACTGATCGTATTCTTCAATGGTAGGGCAGACCTGACTGCGGTCGATTGCAAAGTCGAAACCCTCCAGTTGTTTCTGATCTGGCAGGGGATGTGCCTCTTTTTGAGCGAGCATGCGCGCAATTAAGCCCGCTTCTAGGTTTGCGGTCGGGTCTTGCACACGCTCATTAAGCACCGGATGAAAACCAAACTTTCGCCACTGTTGTGTGGTTTGCGCATCTTCGAAAAGACGATGAGGCATTGCGGCGGTAAGGCGAGTACCTTGATAAATTAGTTCTTTACTTGAGCCCCTGTCGATACCATCAACTGAAGAGAGTTTCAGTTGGCAGGGTGCGTCATAACAGGCATGACAAACCACGCAGCGGTTATCAATGATCGGTTTGACTTCAGATAAGAAGAAATCACTTTCAACACTGTTTAAATCGCTACGACGCTCTTGAACACTCGCCTGTCCAAATAGTTGGTCATAATTAAGTCCGGCGTATGTCGCACAGCCCGCGAAGCTTAAAGCAACAGCAAACATGAAAAATGTACGTAAATTCATCTGGATAATTGTGCTTGTTCAATATTGGCTTAATTGCAGCAGAAGCCCATCAACTTAGCAAATAAAACATGGTTCAACATCGCCAATTAATTGAAACAATATCGATGTTAGCAGGTAACAGAGGAGACTTTGAGTTAAATAACGGTTACGTAGATAATAGTCGGGTGCGAGTTCAACAATCTCAGACATGATCAATACATACAAAAAAGGCTTAACCCTAAGGTTAAGCCTTTCTATCTGCAATTCAATCATTTAAGCGTGTTTTAGCTCAGCGATCTTCGCTTCTGAGAGTGGCTTAGTGATGAATGAAAGCATAATACAAACGGCCATCATTGCTGCTGAGATAGTGTAAGCTAGCGTGTAGCCTGTGCCGTTAGTCATTGAGAAACCGACGACTGCTGCACCGATTGCACCACCAATACCCCATGCTGTGTAAAGTACGCCATAGTTAGTGCCGTAGTTTTTCAGACCGTAGAACTCAGCGGTAAGCGTAGGGAATACAGCTAGCAGCGTACCGTAACCAATTGCCGCGATTGCCGTACCAATGATCAGTGTAAATTCTGTTTTGAACGTTGCGAACAAAACCATATTGATGCCTTGTAGTACGAAAGCAAGAAGCAGAGTACGTACGCCACCAATTTTGTCAGCCAGCATACCAGCAGCAACACGACCGCCAGAGTTAAATATCGCTAGGATAGAGGCAAGGTATACCGCATTTGGTAGGTTAGCCTGAACACTTGCAATCGTTGTAATGTTACCGATGATCATTAGGCCTACTGACGCAGCAAATGCATACATGATCCACAGTGAGTAAAACTGTGGTGTTTTCAGCATTGCTTTCCAAGTTAGGTCATCAGATTTCTTAACGGCTTTAGGTGCTTGACCTTGTTTTACTTTTGGTTCTGTTGGCGTGTAGCCCGCAGGTGGGTTGTTGATTGTTGCTGCAAGAGGTACTGCGATAGCAAGAATACCAACGCCCAAAACCATAAAGCTGGTTTGGATGCCCATGCTGTTAATGAGTGCAGAGGTTACTGGAGCAAGGTAAATTGCCGCTAGACCAAAACCTGCTGCAATGATGCCGTTAACCATACCTTTCTTCGACGCGTGGAACCACTTCATCGCAGAAGGAGACAGACAAGCATAACCAAAGCCGATACCAGCACCAGTAATAACACCGAAAGTGATGTTTAGCATCAGCGGCGAGTCGACAAAGCCAGACGCGATCATACCTAGGCCTGTTAGCACAGTACCAAGGATTAGAATAAGACGTGGACCCATACGGTCTTGCAAGATGCCAGCAACAAGAAGACAGATAGAGAAAGTGATGGTTGCTGTCGCGTATGGTGCTGATGCTTCAGCCGCGGTCCAACCAGACTCAGTGACTAGTGCTTTGTTGAATACACTCCAAGCATACAGGATGCCAAGACAAAGGTTGATACAGAATCCCGCTAGCAGGATGCGCATAGCTTTATCAATCTTGCTCATTTTTCTTCTCAGTTGTCCTCAAAATGAGGATCGGTTAACAGACGATTTGTTCAAATTAAGTTTGCGTTTATCAACACAAGGCATAATGGGCGCGAATTATAACCGAATGAAGTGTGATTGGAATCTCTTTTTCAACTTAATTTGAATATTTTCCAAAAGTGTTGAATTTTTGTTTCTGACGTGTGTGGATAATGATTTAAATCGATGATGCGTGGCTTGGATGGTTTGTTGAGTTATGGGTTTGAGGCGTTAGTGCTTAATCGTTGTGCAACTCGGTACGATAAGCGCTCAAATTGAGGAACAAGAAACAGTCACGTAACGAGGAACTGATTGAGATTGCAGAAAAGGCATAGACGGGCGCCCATCTATGCCTTATGACGATGATTAGTGGCCGATCAGCGCAGGAATTCCTGGTAACTGACCAACGAAAGCAAGAGAGCCGACACAGACGATGAAGGCTGCGCCAGGGATCAAGTACTTGTCTTTTGCCGATGGAGATCTTCTGTCGACTCTACGCTTTGAAGCACGACATCAGAGAGTGCAATACACGTATTAGATTACAAGGTTTGCTCAATGCGCAGGAGATTGATTCAAAAAACTATCGAGAAATGGTCTACATCTTCGACCATATTTGGCACCTACGTTTTATGAACCAGATCGTTGAATACAGTGATTTGCGCAGAGTAAACGATGTACTGGCTGTTAACGATCTTACGCCGCTGGAGGTACAAAACCTAACCAATGTCCTCAATCGAATCGGGATCTTCCACGATAAAGTGACAATGGACTTTGCCAGCCACGAACGTTAGTCAACACACGGAGGTGAGGGAATCGATTCACATCTCAGTGTAGTTTGGACCACCACTTTCGGGCGGAACCCACGTAATGTTTTGCGATGGGTCCTTGATGTCGCAGGTTTTGCAGTGAACGCAGTTGGCTGCGTTGATTTGTAGCCTTCTCTGGCCTTCAATATTGACGATTTCGTAGACCCCCGCAGGGCAATAGCGTTGACTCGGTTCATCGAACAAGGTCATATGATGGGTTATTGGTATGTGTTGATCCGACAGCAGTAGATGGCAAGGCTGATCTTCTTCATGAAAGGTTGCAGAGAGATACACAGAAGAGGGCTTATCAAAGCTTAACTGACCGTCGGGTTTATCGTAATGAATAGGGTGACAACGAGAGCGTTCGTATAAGGTGACATAGTCAGCTTGCGGGTCGCCAATATCCCAATTCAGTGCTGTGCCCGTTAGACGCTGCCAGATGTTTTGCTCAAACAGCGTCAGTGCGCCACCAAAAAATGTTCCATAACGATGAATGGTACCAGGGAAGTTACGGTTCTGGTTCAACTCCTCATACAACCAGGACTCAGTAAACCGTTGTGCGTAATTGGCTTCTTGCTGCTGCTGTTCTATCGCTTCAAACACGGCTTCAGCGGCAAGTAAGCCTGATTTCATGGCGGTATGACATCCTTTGATTTTGGCAGCGTTAAGGGTGCCTGCTTCACAGCCAATCAGTAGCCCACCGCAGAACTGTTGTTTGGGCAAAGAGAGTAACCCACCTTTGGCAATGGCTCTTGCACCATAGGCAATGCGCTCCGCTCCTTGTAAGAACTGAGCAAACTGAGGATGGTGTTTGATGCGTTGAAATTCATCAAATGGACTTAGAAAGGGGTTGGTATAGTTGAGGTCAGTGATAAGACCGACGGCGATTAAATGATCCTCGAGATGATAGAGAAAGCCGCCTCCGCTTGAATCTGACTCGCTCAATGGCCATCCAGTCGAGTGAATTACCTTGCCCGCACTGAAACGAGAGTCATCGGCCTTTAGACGCCACAGCTCTTTGATACCGAGCGCGTAGTGTTGTGGCTGACTCTCTCTATCAAGCGTAAAGTGGCTAATCAGTTCTTTTCCTAAGCTGCCTCTCGCGCCTTCGGCAAAGATGGTTTGTTTGGCGTTAAGTTGAATCCCCGCTTGAAAAGTGCTTTTTTGCTCTCGCTGTTTGTTGAGTCCCATATCTGACGTGATAATGCCAGTTACATTCCCTTGTTCGTCGTAGCAAACTTCTCTCGCAGGGAAGCCCGGAAAAATCTCAACCCCAAGCTTCTCTGCTTGAGTTGCTAGCCAGCGGCAAAGCTTGCTTAGGCTAATCACATAGTTGTTGTGGTCATTGCGCAAAGAAAGTGGGGTCAACCAATGTGGTACTGAGATATGGTTTGCCTTGCTGGTACAGTAGATAAATTGATCCGAGGAGACGCGAGTCGTCACAGGCGCACCTTGTACCTGCCAGTCTGGGAAGAGTTCGTCGAGCGCTCTGGTCTCAAATACCGCACCAGAAAGTATATGTGCTCCGACTTCAGCGCCTTTTTCTACGACACAAATTGACAGCGTTTGTTGATGTTGTAAGGCTAATTGCGCCAGCCTACAGGCGGCAGAAAGTCCCGCGGGGCCAGCGCCGACAATCACGACATCAAAGTCCATACTCTCTCTTTCCATCTTGCATAACCTTCACGGCGATTCAACATCATGCAATAAATATAGTTACAGTTGACGTAAACGTAAACTTTACTAAGCTCAATTTATCACTTTGCTTTTCGGAGATTGCGATGAAAGTTCTGGTAGCGATTAAACGCGTAATTGACCCGTACACGAAGGTACGTATCAAAGCTGACGGATCGGGTGTAGAAACCGACAACGTTAAAATGGCAATGAATCCTTTCTGCGAGATCGCCGTTGAAGAAGCGATTCGAATGAAAGAAGTGGGTAAGGTAAGTGAAGTGATAGTCACCTCTATCGGTACTGATGATTGCCAAGAGCAGTTGCGCAGTGCGCTCGCATTAGGAGCGGATAGAGCGATACATGTCAGCAGTGAGAAGATGCTTCAGCCACTCGCGGTAGCAAGAATTCTCAAACGGCTTGCAGAAAAAGAGCAGACCCCGCTGGTTATTGTTGGCAAGCAGTCTATTGATACTGACAACAACCAAGTGGCGCAAATGTTAGCCGGTCTTATGGCGTGTCCTCAGGCGACGTTCGCATCCAAAATCGATCTTGTTCATGAAGAGCTGACGGTCACTCGTGAAGTGGATGGTGGACTGGAAACGCTTAAGTTAACCCTGCCAGCTGTCATAAGTACCGATTTAAGACTCAACGAGCCACGTTATGCATCGCTACCCAATATCATGAAGGCGAAGCGTAAACCATTAGAGATCGTCAACGTTGAAAGTTTGAATGTTGACTGTTCGCCGACTCAGACTGTGCTGGAGGTTTTTGCTCCTCCTAAGCGTGAAGCTGGAATCATGGTTGCGACCGTCGCCGATTTGGTCGACAAACTTAGAAATGAAGCCAAAGTGATTGAATAAGGAGTGTGTGATGAGCGAAGCCAATATTTTAGTTATCGCAGAGCATGATCATAAGACGATCTCGGCGGCGACATTATCTGTGTTGACTGCTGCGATGCAATTAAAAGGATTTTCTTCCGGCGCAAAACTCAGCGTATTGGTGGCGGGTAACCCTTGTGATGAGATTTGTAATCAACTCAGTGGTTGTGAAGGAATCGACGAGTTGTTAGTGGCAGATAGCCCAGTGTATCAATCCCAGCTAAGTGAAAATCTCGCACAATTGGTGATGAGTCGTGCCTCTGAATATGGCTATTTGCTCTGTTCGTCGTCGAGCTTTGGCAAAGACATAATGCCTCGGATCGCGGCTCTGCTCGGGGTTGGAATGATGTCTGACGTGGTTGCTATTGAAAGTGGCGATACGATAGTGCGCCCGATATACGCAGGTAATGCGTTAGCGCGAGTACAAAGCCATGATGATCTAAAAGTCATGACGGTGAGAAGCACTGCGTTTGAAAAAATATCCCTTCAGGGGGCAAACACGGTCAAAATTGTGCATCTAAACCTAACGATAGATTGTCAGGGAACAGAGCTTATCAGCCGAGACAACATTCAAAGTGAACGCCCAGAATTATCCAATGCGGATGTGGTGGTTTCTGGTGGGCGTGGTGTCGGCAGCAAGGAAAATTTTGCCATGGTAGAAGCTTTGGCTGATAAGCTTGGTGGGGCGATAGGAGCCTCACGAGCGGCTGTTGATGCGGGTTTTGTTACTAACGATTTACAGGTCGGTCAGACGGGCAAAATTGTCGCACCGCGTCTCTATATTGCAGTGGGCATTTCGGGGGCGATACAGCATTTAGCAGGTATGAAAGACTCCAAGGTGATTGTTGCGATTAACAGCGACCCTGATGCACCAATTTTCGAAATTGCGGATTATGGGCTGGTGGGGGACTTGTTTACTCTATTACCGGAACTGATAGAAAAGATAGACGCTTAATTCGAATGCTTAACCAAAAAAAACGCCGAATCGAAAGATTCGGCGTTAGTTAATGGTTTAACTTTGCAAATGCTCGACCAGTTTCTTGGTGAATCTTGCTGCTTCGCCGCCTGTACATGCACGGTGGTCAAAAGTAATCGATAGCGGCATGACTTTAACCGCAACTGGAACGCCATCTTTTATCACCACTCGTTCGATGATACGCCCAGCACCAACAATCGCGACCTGAGGTGGTGAGACAACGGGCGTGGCGAAAATGCCAGCAATGGCACCAAAATTAGAGAGGGTGATGGTTGCATGCTGTAAACTGTCTCGGCCAATTTTACGTTCTCTAATTCCTTGGACGGTTTCGTTTAACCATGTTCGGATGTCGTTATCGTCATAACTCTCAGCGTGTTTCAACACGGGGACGTAGAGCCCGTGACTGCTGTCAACCGCAATACCGATATTGACTCGGCTATGGACACAGCGGGTCATGGTTTCTGCGTCGAACCACGCATTCAGAGCCGGTTCTTCCTGACAGGCATAGACAATGGCACGAATCAATCGCCCTGATATATCCTCCGCTGCTGTCCAATTTGCCAGAGACGCTTCTTCGGTAATCGTCACTGCCGCGACACTGTGATGCGACTCAGACATGGTTGACACCATGGTTCTACGTGCACCTTTTAACACTTCAGTGCCAGGACTCTGCTTACGCGCTTCGGCATAAATGTCATTGTCGGTGATTATTCCGTTCGGCCCGGTACCGCTGACGGTGTTTAAGTCTACGCCGAGCTTTTTAGCCAGCAGGCGTGTTGAAGGTAGCGCCGTAACCAGTCCGTCTGTGGAAGGGCTGTGAGTGCTGCCGATCCAAAAATCGTCAACGTCTACATGGTGTGTAGTTTGCGATACATTACCAACCACAGTGGCCGCGTCTTGTTGCTTCTGTTTTGACGCAACGGTGCCAACTAACTCAGGTTGCTCTTCAATTTCGAGCAACAGTGCACCGATGTTTATCACATCACCCGCTTCACCATGGCGACTGACCACAACGCCTGAGTAGGGGGCTGGTACTTCCACCACCGCCTTTGCTGTTTCAACGGTAAGCACCACTTGATCTAGCTCGACCGAATCGCCAACATTAATGTGCCATTCGACAATTTCGGATTCTGCTAGACCTTCGCCCAGATCTGGTAATAAAAACGTTTTCATTTCCAACCCTCCACAAGCTCACGTGCAGCTAAGACGATGTCTTGCTCATGAATCATAAAATAGTCTTCGTTACGGTAGTAAGGCATGATGGTATCGAATCCCGTGACACGTTTAGGTGGTGCTTTTAGTAGACACATCGCTTTTTCCGCGGTGCGAGCAAGAATCTCCGCTCCAACGCCACACGTTTTGCTGGCCTCATGCACAATGAGCAATCGGCCAGTTTTTTCTAACGATGATAGTATGGTATCCATATCAATAGGTTTGATGGAGGCGAGATCAATGACTTCCGCTTCAATTCCTTGCGAGGATAAGGTTTGCGCCGCTTGCAATGACTCAACAACGCAAGCGCCCCATGTCACTAAAGTAATGTCTCTGCCTCTACGCAGAGTAAAGCAAGTATCTAGGGGAAGCGCTTTTCCATTATCAATCACATCAGATTTGACAGTGCGATAGATGCGTTTTGGCTCGAAAAACATAACGGGATCGTTGCTTCTAATCGCCGCTAATAGCAATCCATATGCGCGTTGTGGGGAAGAAGGGATGACAACTTTAAACCCAGCAGTGTGAGCAAACAGGGCTTCAACACTTTCAGAGTGATGTTCCGGAGCGTGAATACCACCGCCAAACGGTGCCCTAAATACGGCGGGACAGGTTAGGCGACCACGTGTTCGATTTCTCATGCGAGCCGCGTGACACATAAGGTGCTCCAACGCAGGAAAGACAAACCCTTGGAACTGGAATTCTGCAACGGGTCGCAAGCCCTGACTCGCCATGCCAACTGAGACACCTCCAATAAGCGCTTCAGCAAGCGGGGAATCAATCACACGACGAAGACCGAATTTTTCTTTTAAGCCAACGGTGGCACGGAATACACCGCCGTTATCACCGACGTCTTCGCCCAGAACCACTACGCTAGAGTCGTGGCTCATTTCATAGTGCAGTGCAAGGTTAACTGCTTCGACTAGGGTGAGTTCAGCCATGTTTACCTCCTTGCATGCGCATTGCTTTATTTATTAGCTCATCGCGTTGTTGATTCAGTTCGACGGGGGCTTGCTCATAAAGAAAATCAAACGCAGTTTCAGGCGCTTGAGGTGGCAGAGATAGGTAATGTTCGACTGCTAATTCGACTTGTTGTTTGCACGAGACGAGCCACTCCTGTTCAAGGTTATCGTTCCATGCGCCATGGCTAGTTAGATAGGTCTTGAGACGTTTAACAGGTTCATATAGCCAGGCTTGGTTCAGTTCGTCACTGCTCCGGTAACGCGTCGCATCATCGGCGGTGGTATGATCACTAAGTCGGTAACTGACGGCTTCGATTAGTGTCGCTCCCTTACCTTTGCGAGCGCGATCTAACGCCGCTAGAACCGTGTCATGCACAGCAACAACATCGTTCCCATCGACGGTAATTCCACGGATCCCAGCTCCTTGCGCTTTATCAGAGAGAAAATCAGCGGCACATTGCAGCGCACGGGGGACAGATATCGCCCATTGATTATTGTTCACGACGAACACAAGTGGCAGGTTCCAAGCACCAGCGCAATTGATGCTTTCAAGAAAATCACCTTTCGAAGTCGCGCCATCGCCACAGGTGACGAGGGCTGCGTGGTGTTGATTGTCTATTTTCAGCGCTGCCGCAACACCAACAGCATGGGTGCACTGAGTCGCAATAGGTACGCAGAAAGGTAAGTCATGGCATGGTTCTGGGGTATCACTTTGGGGCGCAACATGAAAGTCACTGCCTCGTTCATCGCCTCCCCAATATTGAAGGTTCTTTTCCATCGCGATGCCTCGTGCCCACATTGCGGGCATATCGCGATAATAGGGAATAAAGACATCTCTTGGATGCATCGCATGGCCAATTGCCACACCATAAGCCTCAGAACCCAGATGGGAAGGGTAAGTCCCCAGTTTCCCCGTCCGTTGCAGCGCCACCGCTTTATTGTCATAAGTTCGGGTGAGCAGCATATCTTTATAAAAATCGGTTAGGGTCGCTAAGTCTGCCCATGCGGGAAGTTGGTTGACCGCGTTACCTTCGTGATCGATGAAGCGTAACATGGGTAGTGTCTGAACATTCATTACTATCTCCTTTTTGTTACTCAGAGGTGGATCGCACTTATGAGTAACCTTGTCTGACTCCCAACCATGTTTCGGTATTTCGGAGTCCAGATAGATACTTAAATTTCATACAACTTATCGGTAACGGTTAAAACAACCTGCTGATGAAAGCGCTAGCTACGTACTTTTAAGCTACAAACTCAAAGGAAAATAGCGATCAAGTTCAACCATTACTCATTAAGGTAAGTGTAACAAAGATGTTAAAACTCGCATATTGAGAGTGATTATCATGTAGTAAAGCAGGGCTTACAGTTTGCAATTTGATGGGGAAAAATAGCGTTTGTTAACAAAGTAGGGGGCAAAAACTGGACTTTTATACTTGTGATTGAATCGGCTGTAGGAGATTGGTTTGCAAGTTTAGATAAAGAAATAATTTGATTTGATGGCCAGATAAACGAAAAACAGCAGGCCTGAGCCTGCTGTTTGTAGCACTTAAGCAATTGAGTATCTGATTACTCTGGTTGCTCAGTTAGGTTTTGCTTCTGCTGTACTTTGTAAACTTTACCAGCGTTGAAACGTTCTAGGTAATCAGCCAGGTCGCGTTTAACTTCAGGTACAAGGATGTAAAGACCAACAATGTTCACTAGTGCCATTGCGAAGATCATTGCATCTGAGAAGTCGATAACTGGACCAAGGTTCATTGCCGCACCAATGACAACAAAGATACAGAACTTAACTTTGAAGATGATTTCTGCAGTTTTGCTCTCACCGAATAGGTAAGTCCAAGCTTTCAGACCGTAGTAAGACCAAGAGATCATCGTAGAGAAAGCAAATAGGATTACTGCTACAGCAAGTAGGTATGGGAACCAGCTGATAGCACTACCGAATGCCGCTGAAGTTAGTTCAACACCTGCCAGACCAGTATCTGTGTCCAGGTAACCTGTGATGATGATAACCAGTGCAGTCATAGTACAGATAACAACCGTATCAATGAAAGGTTCTAGTAACGACACAAAGCCTTCTGACATTGGTTCTTTTGTTTTTACCGCTGAGTGAGCGATAGCCGCCGAACCAACACCCGCTTCGTTCGAGAACGCCGCACGTTTGAAGCCTTGAATTAGAACACCGATTACACCACCAGCAATACCTTCACCAGTGAATGCGCCGTTAAAGATTGCTGAGAATGCGTCATCGATGCGATCAAAGTTCATCAAGATAATGATGATAGCAGCACCAACGTAGATGGTTGCCATGAATGGAACAACCTTCTCAGTGACTTTAGCGATAGACTTAATACCACCGATGATTACGATACCAACGACCACAGCGAGGATTAGGCCGAACAACCAACCTTTATCTGCGAAGAATGAAGCATCGCCACCCGTTACACCAACAACCTGCTTGAATGCCTGGTTAGCCTGGAACATGTTACCGCCACCAAGTGAACCACCGATTGCGAAAACAGAGAACAGAACTGCCAGAGTACGACCGAATGCAGCGTTACCGCGTTTAGCCAGACCTTTGCTCAGGTAGTACATTGGACCACCAGAAACAGAACCGTCTGGGTTTGTGTTACGGTATTTAACACCAAGTGCACACTCTACAAACTTGCTCGACATACCAAGTAGACCTGCAAGGATCATCCAGAATGTCGCACCAGCGCCACCGATAGACACAGCTACAGCAACACCAGCGATGTTACCTAAACCAACAGTGCCCGAAAGAGCCGTTGTCAGTGCTTGGAAGTGAGAAACCTCACCCTCTTCTTTTGATTTTGGATCTGAGAACTTACCAGATACCAAGTCGATAGCGTGTTTAAAACCACGCACGTTAATGAAGCCTAAGTAGACTGTGAAGAAAGTTGCTGCAACAACTAACCAAAGAACAATCCACGGCACCTGTACGTCACTAAAAGGGAACGGAATAGTCGAGAAGATCATTCCTACAAAAGGGTTAACGATAGGTGCAACGACTTCGTTGATTTTGTCATCCAAGTTGGATGCTGCAGCGCTACCTGCAAATATACTCGCCAATATGGCTAGCGAAATACGCTTTGTCATGCTTTTCCTGCCTGTGAAATGGGTGTTTTTATATATAATACTTATATTGTGTTTTGTTACATTTGTGTAACGTTGCCTATTATTCATTTAATAAATAAGCACGCAACATCTTTGACGGAAAAGTTGATCTAGCAAACAATTCTGATTTTTACTAACCAGTTAGGCTGATTTTGAACTTATTCACTGCTTTTGGTGAAAAATATGGATTTTATATAAAGATATAATTGACTATTTTGGTCGGATATTTTGCGGTTTGGGCGAATATATAAAACTGTCTGATTACTATTTGAACAGTGGTAGATGAGGCTAACCCCCGATTTTGCAGATTATTTGTACTGGATTCTGAAACAAAATGTTATCGAGTCTAAATCTGAGCAGCGCGATCGCTATAGAGGGCGGATTGGGTATTGCCAAAACACTATATAGATTGTGTTGTAGGAAATAACCTATTTAAAACAAAAGGTTAACATAGTAAATTTGTGTCAAATGTCTATTGTGATGGATTGATTTAGCCGAAAACAAGAGTACGATGCGCGCCTTCTTGATTAAGTGGTGGTATATATGAAAACTAACGTATTAAAAATGGCTATTGTAGTAGGCTTAGGTGTTTCTTCTCTTACTGGTTGTATGGGACAAATGGCGACGACGGGTCTTGTGTCAAAATTCAACCTAGAAGTGGTAGATAACCGCTACGGTCGTGAAGGTATGTTCCTGCTTCTTTCACCTGTCTATGGTATCGCTGGTACTGTCGATCTATTCGTCTTCAACGCGATTGAGTTTTGGACAGGTACCAACCCAATTTCTGGTAAATCACCAGCGGTAGTAGACACTTCGACCAAAAACTACATCAAAGTGAATGGCCATTTAGACAGCTCACTTAAAGATGTCCCTTTGTCGAACAACGCAAACATCGAAAAAGCAACGATGCAGCAAATCGACGAAAACACAATGCAGATGGACATTTCATACATTGATGGTACTCAACAAGTACTTCGTGGTGAAAAGTCGCAAGATAGCGTAGCCTTCTACCTAGATGACCAGTACATTACGACAGTCTCTAATGATGAGCTAACGAATTACGTAGCAGCGGCAAATATTTAATAGCCCTGTTATATCGTGTTTCGAAGTCCTCGCTTAGCGGGGACTTTTTTTTGCACTTACCGACCGGTTAATACAAAAGTTTAATTTATTGATACACATTTATTTAACAACATTGAGCAAGACGCTATAGTAAGCATTGAACTTACTATAGGAGTTAATGGATGAAACTCACAATATCAGGGAAGTTACAGCTAAGTTTTCTGTCACTTGCAGTACTTTTTATCGTTTCCGCATTTTTAATCTTCCGCAGCATTAATACTGTCGATACGCAGACTCGTTCGTTGCTAGAGAGTGATCTGCCGACCGTAGATGCCGGTCGTTCCATTCAGCAATCTATTCAAGCTACAGTCTCTTCTCTGCGAGCGTACATGCTGCTTGGAGGGGATGAAATGACGGGGGCTGAGCAGAGAGACAACTTGGCCCAAGCGATACTCAAGGTTGATGAAGCGCTCCCCCAATTAGAAACTCTGTTAGTTGCAGAGAGCTACCAAAGAGTTTTGTCACAATGGATAGTGGTAACCAAATCATTGAATGAAATCGCCGAGCTCAGCCATAGCGATGAAAACCTTCCTGCTCACTCACTGTTCATCTTTGAAGCCGCCCCTATCGCAGAGGTCGCACTCGATCAACTGCAAGGTTTAATCAATGACGAAGCAGGGAATAAAGAGGGTGGAGAGCGTAAGCGTCTATTCAGGCTCTATGCAGATAGCTATACCTCGTTAGCAAACGCGCTTTCATCAATGCGAGATTTTCTTCAATACGGTAGCCAAGACCATCTCGACAAGTACCAAGAATTTCTAAGCATCCACGCCAAATCTGTAGAAGAAATCGAGTCTAAGACCGATTTGCTATCAAGCAGTGACCAAGGACTATGGTCACTGTTCAAAGAGATGCAACAGCTCTATTTTCCCTTAGCGGATCAGGTAGTGAATCTTCGTAAATCGAACGACTGGAACATCGCAAATCAGAAGATGGCAAACGAGCTGGTTCCTGCTGTACAGCAACTTGATGCTAGCCTCGAGGCGGTGATCAACCAGCAGCAAGCTCAAGCTGATGCGAGTGGGCAAGGGATCTTTAGCTCAGTCACGAATGTAATTCGTTTGCTGGTTGGCTCGATTGCTCTGGTCGTGATCGTATCGGTAACGACTGCCCACCTCATGGGCAAAAACATCGGTCGTCGTGTGTCGATTGTGTCCAAACGTGCCGAGTCCATCGCTGATGGTGATGTATCTCAAGCTTTGCTAGAAATTGAAGGTAGCGACGAGCTGGCCAGTTTGATGCATTCGATCAATCGAATGAATGATGAGCTCGCCAGTATAGTAAAAGGTGTCACGACTAAAGCGAACACCGTCAGCGATAGTATGAAGTCATTGCTCGACGCCAACGAAGCGACGGTTTCTCAGGTCGAACGTCAGAAGGCGACTATGGCACTAGTTGGCCAGCAAGTGAGTGACGTGAGCCAGTCTGCCAACGACACTGCAATACAAGCAGAGCAGTCGGTGACTAATTTGCTTGAATCGAAACAACAGATCGAACGTGGTTCACAAGCGTTGGATCTCAATAAAAATACTGTAGGTTTGTTGCACACAACAATAGAAAAAGCGAGTGACCAGGTGGATGAGCTCAGCAAAGAAAGTGAAGCGATTGGCCGGGTTACCGAGGTGATTGAAGGTTTAGCGGAACAAACGAATTTGCTCGCGCTAAATGCGGCGATTGAAGCTGCAAGGGCAGGGGAATATGGTCGAGGTTTTGCTGTGGTTGCCGACGAAGTTCGATTACTCGCTATGCGCACCACAGAATCGACTACAGAAATCAACAACATCGTTAACGCGATCCAAACTTCGACGAGAGCCGTTGTCAACGAAATTGACAAGAGTAAGGATTTAGCTCGCGAAGGTGCGGAACATACCGAACTGGCGTATGGGACACTCAACTCAACCACGGATCAAATTGAAGTGCTTAACCAACAGATGAAAGAGTTATTGAGTTCCGCTCAGCAACAGTCGTTAGCGACCGACGAAATACAGAGCTTAATGGAAGAGGTCATCTTATCCGTTGAGGACGTCGCGAAGATATCCAATTCCTCTTCTGATATATCGAGTCAGGTTCGGACTCAAGTGAACGAACTCAACAATGAGATGGGACAGTTTAAAATAAGCTAATTTGTTGAATTAGTGAGATTTGACGCGAATTACTTAACAATAATCATAATTGATGAAATTGATCGAAGTACTATCTATACCAACCTCGATATATGGTCTATAGCTTAATAGTCGTAACAGTCAGCTTAATGGTAAGGATGGAAGTGCTTCGATTTTTTATTAGTGTATTGGTTCTAGTGAGTTTTACTTCTTGGGGGCAAGCTGAATCGCCGCAAAAGCTTGTTGTGGCTAACTCAAAAGCATGGAAACCCTTCTCATTTATTAATCAAGAAGGTCAGCCTGACGGTATATTGATTGAGTATTGGCAGGAGTTTGGTCACAAGAACAATATAGACGTTGAGTTTCTTTTGTTGGACTGGCAATCATCACTCGAAGCGGTAAAAGATGGCCGTGCAGATGTACATGCGGGTTTGCTATGGTCCGAAGGACGAGACAGCTACCTAGACTTTACCGCTGGCATTATGTCTATCGACACTCAGCTTTTTATCAGTCAAGAGCATATAGGCTCTAGTCTAGATGAATTCATGCTCTCTAAGCACGACAATAAGGTAGGGGTTGTTGCGGGCGGTTATGAGGAAGAGTTCACCAAACTGCATTTTCCGAATCTCAATCTGGTTAGCTTTGCCAATAACAAACAGATGATCGAATCTGCGTTTTCGGGTGATCTTGATGCGTTTGTTGCAGACCTACAAGTGGCTAACTTCTATATCCACACATCTCAAAAAGCCCCGAAATTTATTGGGGTTCGCCATCTCTATTCTGGCGAGTTAAGGGCGGCAGTGGCTGAAGGGAATACAGCGCTACAACAACGAATTTCACAAGGTATCAACTCGTTTGGTGTTGAAGATAAACAGAAGATCTTCAATCGCTGGATGTACATCAATACCGTGTATCCTGATTACCTAATACCGCTATCTGCACTTGCGATCGGTTTAGTTACTTTTGGCTATATCGTCACACTTAATATTACGGTTAAAGTTAAAACTAAGGCGCTGGAGCAGGCCAACCGAGAGCTTAAAGTACTTTCTGAAACAGACCAACTGACAGGGCTAAGTAATCGACGCCACTTTGTTGCAGAGTTAAAGCAACGTCTTGCCAGTGAAGCGGCAATTTCAGTAATGATCTTTGACATTGATGATTTTAAGAGCATCAATGATACCTACGGTCACCAAACTGGTGATGAAGTGATTAAAAGTGTGGCGCATGCCGCCGCCGATATCGTCCCTGAGCAACATTTGATTGGTCGTATAGGCGGGGAAGAGTTTGCAATAGTCATGTGTGGTGAGGAGTTTGGCAAAGTCGTGGATATTGCAGAAAGCCTATGTGCCAGAATTCGACACTTATCTATTCTCGATAACCCAAGCATCAAAGTTTCAGTCAGTTTAGGCTGTGCACATTATTTGTCTAATAACGGTGACATCACGCTATCAGACGCTGACCACCTGATGTATCAATCAAAGTTAGAAGGGAAGGATAGAGTCACCGCGATCTGCTATCCCTAGTATTCACAATGAGATTTTTTCCCGGATAACTTCTGAATCTGGCGGCTAATTTGTTGCCGTCAGAGAGAGAATTCGCGGAAAAACCACTCACATTGATGCTTAACTGTCCACTTGAACGCAAACTCCAAAAAAAAGGTTTTCTTTTCAGTCAGATGTGGCATATTAACTAGGTCTTCGACGCAAAGCGTACTTCGTATAATGGCTATTACCTCAGCCTTCCAAGCTGATGATGCGGGTTCGATTCCCGCAGTACGCTCCAAAATTCTTCAATAATTTCAAAGATTTACATCAAATTTAAGCAATTCCAATTGGCACTGATACGACAAGGTGTCACGATGTACATTTTTCGAAATCGTAGTTCTACCTACTATTCTCGTTTTTACTTTCCCTCTCAATGGGTTAACTTTGGCTATCCAAAAGAAGTGCGTTTTTCCTTGCGGACCAAGGAACGCTCCATCGCTATAGATCGATCTTTAGTTCTCCTTCAGTCTGCACGTTCAATGGTCGGTGAGACAATCCCTGATGCAAGCGTTAGAGATTTCGTCTCGACATTCAAAGAGACGATCACTGCCATAGTAAAAAACGATTTTGTGGAATCTGCTGAATTGGCACCTAGCTTGACTGGTGCGGCCCAGCCAGCATCTATGGAACCGAGTTCCATTACCTCTAATGTAGGCCCTTCAGTTTCAGTGTTATTAAGTGAGTTTGTTGAATACAAGCAGCTTGTAGGTGTTAAGCCCAAAAACGTTGATTTGCTTAGCTCGAGAATCAATAATTTTTTCGAGAGCCAAACTGTTAGCCCTGATTCTGTCACCCCTCGTCACGCTAGTGCATTTCTAAAAAACCTTTATGGTCGAGGGTTATCAGCGAAGACTGTTCGTGACTATCTCGCAGCGATTCGGCAGTTTTATAGCTGGATGATTGCAATGGAGTACGCGACTGTTAATCCCTTTGAAAATGTTAGGGTTAAAAAGGACGTTAGGCTCCCTAGTGAGCAGCGCAGAAGGTGGAGTAGGGAAGAGCTAGTGAAGCTATTCTCACATGACAACTTTGTTGGTGTAATCGGAACAAATGATTCACTAGTAAACTATCAGAAGAAGCTAGAAGACTACTGGATCCCGTACCTGCTATTGTTCACTGGTGCACGAGTGAGCGAGATCTGTCAGTTGCGTACCGAAGATGTTCAAGAACGAGAAGGTGTTTGGTGCATTAGCGTGAACGAAGATGAAGGCAAGACTGTTAAAACCAAAGCGTCCATTCGCCATATACCGTTACACAAAGAATTACTCAATATGGGCTTCTTGAGTTATGTGAACCATCGTTACTGCGCACGTAAGGATAAGTTGTTTGATATTCGGCCGTATGGCAAAACCATGTGTTGGTCAGAGCAGTTTGGTAAGCGTTTTACTAAGGTATTAAAAGCTATCGGGTTTACAGGCGCTCAACGACCTACGTTGCACGGTTTGCGTCATACGTTTGTTGATTCTGCTCAGGCTATAGGTTTGCCTGAAAATGAGGTTTGTGAAATCGTCGGTCACGCAAAACAAAGCATGACATATGGAAGATATGGAAAACGCCTATCGTTGTTGAGGTTAAAGAGCTTGATAGATGAGATCGACTTTGGTTTTGTACCAATCATCAGACAAGTTCACAGTCGGTCTTGAAGTGCTCGTCTCAAACTTACTATTCTTTAAATAAAAAATGGACCCAATAACTCAACAATACGAGATGAATATTAAAAAGAGCGAGCAAGAGGCGTTTAATCAGTACCTACGCCCTTATTTAAGGGCACATCATAACAGCGAATCTAATGTCGAGCGTGAAGTAGTTAGTAAAGTTTTTTCTGTTTATCTAGAGCTAGGTATCCTAGATGGAGAAGCATTAATAAACGAGAGCAAGTTTGCTGCGCTGGTATCTCGTAGATGCCGCGCACATTTGAGATCAGAGTCAGTTATGAAAACTTATATTTCCTCAGTTAAGCCAAGCCAAGAAGTCTGTATCAACGTGCCTCAACTAGCTTTCAGAATAGTGAAAGAGATAGAAGAGTTAATTCTCAACGAAAGTCGCCACAGAGACTCTACTGTAATTGGGCGCATGCCTGATCGAGAACTAGGGTACTTGGGTAACTAGTCTGAGCTACACCACTCAACAACTTTTGTCCAAAATTGTTACAGTCGGCACTTTCTATCTTGAAAGTGTCCCTAGATGAGTTGCAATCAGCATTAGAGCGAATGAAGGGTAAAAGACCAAACCTGACAGAGCTATTTAGTCATTGCTTCTGGAGATGCTCTCCAGTAGCTAAGGCTCCTAGATGTGATATTGATGAGCTCATTTAATGATATGAATCGTGATTTAAATCAATTATTTATTGGGTTCATATAAAATAACAAGTGCTACTATACACATAACAGATACACTTGGACGGTTGTAGTTTTAATTTTGAAGCAATCTTTCATATAGATTGGTTAGGTGATGCATTTGGACAAAATTGATCAAGAATGGGGATGTACCCATTCTCGTTACCACGACAGTAGCAACGTAAAAGCATGTATTGTAGCTGTTTCCGATTTAGACAAGATCTCTGAAAAACTAACTTCGTCAGTGCTTGATTCTTCATGGATGCTTGATCTAGATAAAGGCACCAGAAGGACTTATGAGTATACAGCTAGAGAGACCGCTAATGCTTTAGTGGAGATCTTTAAGAAGTTTTCTGATGACCACCAATTAGGTGCTGAGTTTGGCGAAGTTATGGTTTCTATCAGTTCAGCTCGTTCATTATCAGTTATCTTTGATCATATAGCGCTACCTATCGCCGAGATATGGAAACCTCAGCTCAAACAAAATGAAGGTTTTGATTTCCACACTGAGTGTACAGAACAGCTAATAAACTTTGGTGAAGCAAAATTTTCTGGGAGTGTAAATCCTCATGGTAAAGCAATACCACAAGCAGAAGGTTTCATTAATGAAGAAAAGCATTTTAGGGACCGGGCACATTTAGTCAATTTAGCGTCCCAAAAATCTATAGAGAATTTGGACGATGACAAGTTTGGTGCCATAGCTGCATTTTCTATAAATTCAAAGGATCACGATTCAATAATGGATAATGCAATAGAAAGTATTCAGGAGTCTGGGCTGTTTGATAAAGTTCAATGTGCTTACGTTATTGGGGTTGTTGTATGTTAGATATTACATATATTAAGGAAGATACTTGCCCGCAAGCCAGTATTGGCGAATTAATAGAAACACTTCATAAAGATGGCCCAGTTGATCGTGAAGTCATACAGGCGCTAACCTACTACAAACTTTTTCATTCTGATGTTTTTAAAAGCTTTGAATCTAAGGTGCTGTCAGTTCTTGGATTGTTTTATAAAGATGAGAATCCAACGGACTTGTATTCTTTTTTATTGGCAGGAATTGGTAGAGAAAACAAAAAAAGGTTTGGTGAATGGCTTACTCCAGTCCAAGCGAGTGTGCGATTAGCGGTAGAAGAAAATCGATACACATCAATATCCGCGCCAACCAGTGCAGGTAAATCTTTTTCTCTAAGAGATTACATTTTTGAGCAAGAAGAAGATAGCGTAATAGTTGTTCCATCTCGAGCACTTATTGCTGAGTATATGGCAACCTTGAGGGAGCGATTTAAGGACAATAAGCAGGTCATGATCTCTTCTTTTGTTGATTGTGTGTTCACAAGCAGAAAGTTGAGAAGAATTTTCGTTCTTACCCCTGAGCGCGCAAGAGAAATTTTCTCACATAAAGACAAATTGAATATCTCGTTATTTTTTTTTGATGAAGCTCAAGTATCAGAAGAAGCTGAAAGAGGGGTTATTTTTGATGTTTTAGTTAGGCGAGTTAAGGTTGCTTACCCAGAAGCAAAACTAGTATTTGCACATCCTTTTGTAGATAACCCTGACGCCCAAATGAAGAAACACGCGTTAGACGAGAGTCAGGCATATTCTCGGTCATACCCTCATAATACTGTTGGTAAAGCATTTGTATTTGGTCACAGTAACAAGAAAGACTACTATTTTTCACCGTATAAAGAGCAAGGTCATCATGTAAAGAATAGTATCCAACTGAATGAAAAATTTGAGAAAATTGCTTTCAATGGTGTTCATACAGTTCTGGTTTTTGTGTCTAAAGCGTCATTATATCGAGGGGACTTTATCGATGATTTTCAGAAGTATGTCGACCGATTTGGCGTAATTGAAGATGAATCTGCAACATCAATCATTCAAGAGGTTGAATTGTTGATTGGAGCTAATGATCAAGACCATCGTTCTAATCTTGTTAGTTTACTAAGAAAGGGTGTGGTCATCCATCATGGTTCTGTACCTCTTGAAGTGAGATTTTTGATTGAAGAATTTATCAGGCAGGGGCATGCTAAGATTTGCTTTGCCACCAGTACATTAGCCCAAGGTATCAACATGCCATTCGATGTTGTTTGGTTGGACAATATGAGAATGCAAGGTGGTGATGAAGAAGACAAAGCACTAGCATTCAAAAACTTGATAGGGCGTAGTGGACGACTGTCTAAGGAGGCTGTGTTTGATTTTGGGTATGTGTATACAAAGAATCCTATATTACTTTCTTCGCGTTTAAATACACCATTTACTTTATCTGAAGAGTCACTCCTCGAACAAGATATAGAAGGATTGGATGATGAAAGAGAGCTTATTTCTTCAATAATCGAAGGCACATTTGATGAGGAAATGAACCTGCCTTTAACTAAGGTTGATAGGCTTTCAACGAAAGAAGCGCTAGATCTAATGGAGTCCGTTTTATATTTTATGTATGAAGATGGATTTGGCTCAAAGCTGTTTGGAAGGGACAATAAGGAAAATAGACTAGTCACAAAAGACTGCCTAAGGGCTGTTTATGAAATATCTCTAGGTAGACCTTTGCTTTCTGGAGAGAAGAACGTCTTTAATACGGCAATCGAAATATTCTTTCACTTGATTCAGGGACGAAGCTTTAAGGAAATTGTAGGAATAAGATATAGCTATATTTCAAATAGAGGCAAAAACCAAAACTCGTATGCTAACTTCACCCAGCCTGCGAATAAACTCCCAGATAGTGGGTTGTTTAATGAATATCCACTGTTTCAAAATACAAAATCTAAGGACGTGAGTTACGATGCTGTCGTATTTGATACCTACGATTATTTGGATACGGTAATCTCGTTTTCCTTATCAGACGTGCTTATCGGAGCTTTTAGTATCTATCATAATCATACTAAAGACACCAAGGCGTTAAAGATGGTAGAGCTTTTAAAGTACGGCACTAACGATACTGTTCATACATTGTTGCTGCGGTATGGATTTCCCCCAGAAGAGATTAAAGAAATATCAACGTACGTAGAAACTATCTCTGAAGAAAATATTTTGTTTAAGCCTGATGTTATTCGTTCCCCAGATAATGTGAGGGAACTCGTGGACTGGTATCTGCCATAAGGCTACTGGTCGAATCAACAGGCTGCGTGGAGCTGCTGATACATTCTAAATACATTTACTAATCTTATACGGAAGATCGAGTATGTAATGTCAAGCGCACTTTTGTCCAGAGCCGTTTCACTCGGTGCTTTCTAGAACGAAGTGCCTTTTTCTCTTTTGGCGAAAGTTATCGCCATCGGATTCATATCGATGAGTATACGGCAATTATCTAATGCCAATAGTGCGTTGTGCAACAATTAGTCATTTTGATGTGTTTATGACCTCGGTGATGAAAAAATTATGTTACCATTTAAAACAATACCTTACGAAAGACTCAGGCTTTCGCAATACTAAAGAAGGTACCAAAACAAGGTGTTTAATCTCCTAATTTGGTGAACTGATAAATTATATGACTCTAGGACAATGAAATGCAGGGAAGTCAAAACGCAATAGATAAAGAAATGTTGCGCGAGATAGGTAACATGGTTAAGCACCTTACCATAGATAGCGACAATGAAACGGAACGTTTTATTCTTAAGCTACACATATTACTTGAAGGCATTCTAGAGAAAATCATCCGTAAAACTTTCCCTTATCCAAAAGCCACTTTGGAGTGTGAACTTACGTTTTCCCAAAAACTAGCCATAGTAAAGTCTATTTGTTACCAAGATGAAATCGCCCTTGTTTTTAAACACATAAAAATAATCAATCAAATACGAAATGAACTTGCTCATAATTTGGAAAGTAGAAAATACGAACAGTTGATTCACACTCTTGACAATACGTACACAATAAATAATGGGTTTCAGCTTGATGAGCAGTCTTTGGAGTTGTTTAAGAAAAGAGCATACATGCTATACGGAACGCTTTTAGGTATAGAAAAACAATTAGTTGTAAATGTTAAAGTCAAGTTATAGCAATGCCAATCAAAGTAGATATGAGTTATGGAGGTTGAGTTGAATTTTGTGTGTTATAAGTCGAACCCTCAACATAGAGGTGGTTTGCCGATTACTCAAAAGAGCCAGTGGAGAATACCCGAAGTAGACGAAACAGCTCTGTTTGATAAAGCGAAAAGCAATGGATGGATTTGTCCCAAGAATTGTTTATGGTCGATTGACGATGATTTTTGCGTGATTGGTGAAGACATTGCTGGCGACTTATATGTTGCAAAATTTTGGGGGAATCAAGGTGAGTGGCATGGTTTTCCTGTGTCAATGAAAAGAGATGTTGATCGTCCACCAACGTCTGCCATTTCTGATTGGGTAGATAAAAAAATCATACGTAAGCGTATTGGCAACAAAATGGCGTGGGGGCAATTCTAATGACCAGTAAAGTTAAGATAGAAATCGAAGGGGATTTTATTGATTCGTTTGTGTATTCTGGTGTTCTATTTCTTGTTAGTTCTGACTTAAGTCTTAAAGCGTACTCTTGGGATAATGTGTTCAAATGTAGCTTGAAAGGTTTAAATGCTTTTAAGAGGCATCAACTAGAAAATTACTCACGAGGATCTGTTTCCATATCAAATGAATTAAGTGGCACATATTCTGTTTCAGAAAAGTCGCTAAAGGAACTCGAACTTTGCTCAAAGAATTTAGATGTCTGGCCTTCAGATATCAACATTTATAAAAATCGCTTTTATGTTGCTTCTGAGCTTGGTGTTGATGCATTCGATTTTGACTGGGGTGATGGTAGGGTTACTCAGTTTGAACGTTCTACAAGAATTTATGATGAAGTTTCATTTAAGTTAGCGACAAGCTCTCATCATCGCTTAGCGATAGCTGCGGGTAAATCTGGTTTACTGTCTGTCACCCCACATAGAAAGTATGCACGCCGAGAAGATATAAATCAGTTAATCGATGTCCCATGTTCAGGCTGCCAATGGCATAGCACTAACTTAGTAGCAAATACTATTGACGGGCAATATACGGCGTCCTATCTATCTATTCCTAAAAAAGTAGACTTTGACGGTACAGATAGAGAGTACTGGGACATGGTGAAGGTTATAAAAAGTACCCGACCTGAAATTAAAGAGCGCAAAGAAATTAATGGTGAAAAGATTGTTTCTTCATGGATTTCTGGAAAGGGTTTGTTCAGCGTTACTCAAGACTTAAAATTATATTGGTGTAATATTGAAAACTCTCAAGAGTATGAACTGGTCGACACGAAATCTGAGCTGTCAACTCTCAAGTACTTTAAAGCACAATCTTCACCATTTGGTACCGTGATGGAAGTTGGTGATGACCTGAAATTATTCACTAGTGACGGCAGGTATGAGGTTATTGCGGAGGAAGTCGTAAACTGGAGATTATTTCCTAAATCTAGCTATTACCTAACTCATCTCCATGTTATTGATGATGACGCATTATCCATTTCCCTATTTGACATGCCAACTGTATCAAGCAAGTTTGGGTACTCTAAGTCTGAAGTGTCGATTGATTAGTTATACATGTTAGAGTGTTACGGTGCATTGCCCATAAAGCTACATTGGCTGCGTCAGCAGTCAATGTTCTCGAGCAACAAACCCGTCTACCTCAAATTTAACCCAACTACCTGAAAGAATCAGTTTGGAGCTAAAGCTTTGACTCGGAAACGTCCATTTCTGAGTTTACAATATAAGTATCAACGCTAAGTGAATTCTCAGACAGTTTTATTTGTCTTATATTTCAGTGTCAACCGATCAAACCTTTGGCGGTTTCTCGGTAAGCTTAGTCATTATGGGTGATGCCAACATGGATGAACCTAAAGCGCGCATTGGTTTTGCGGGACGCAAAGTTATTAAACAAACGGTACTAAATAGCTGATCCTAATTATGCTTCACTTTTTGTACTCCATGACCACCGCTGGGAAACGATGAAATGTTATCCATAAAGTTTCGAACCCGTTTTAATAGTTGCCACATTGCTTTGCATTGATGATTCCGAGTTACTGTTTCATGTAA
>NZ_JATABI010000044.1:0-37609 GCF_036533795.1 Vibrio sp. M250220
TGTAATAACACTAACTCTTAGTCAAAAAGCGTGCCAAAATTAAAATGTATATATTTCAACAATTTAAGCATTTGTTAATATACAAGCTGAGCAACTTTTTGCTCGAATCGAGCAAGATCTTGCCCAGATCGAGCAAAAAGTTGCCCGGAGAGAAAAGTATTCTCTACACTGTCAGTAGCGCTTTGTCCTTATAATACGTCCCTATAAATCGCATAGAAATCGTCTCGCCTCCGCAGGACTCGTCAATCTAACAAAGCGAATATGTTGATATTGAGGATTGTCCATATCTGCTAAGTACCTTGCACGATTCGAATGATAGGTTTTGATCGTCCACAATAAAATTGAATCTCTACTGAAAAATGATTTGCTCAGCGTTTCTCTATTGCCCGTGTTGGGCCACAACTCTTTGCCTGAAATTGATCGGCTTAAAGCTCGTCTCACTGCATGAAAGAGGGTTCTCGACAATGAGTAGTCAACCCATACCACAGTATCAACGTTATGCCATTTAATGACACGAGTTCGATTGTAATTACCGTCCAGTACCCAGCTCGGCGCTTTCAGCTCATCTTCTAGGCGAGAGAAAAACTCCTCGTCACTGGACTCCTGCCAGTTCGGTTTCCAAAAAAGTCGATCCATTTCGATATGGGGGCACTCAAGGTGACGAGCTAGTTGGGCTGAAAATGTTGATTTTCCGCTACCACTGGTTCCGACTACATTGATCTTGTTCATGCCATTACTTGCCCAACTTGTTGAATATGCGCGCAGTAAAACATGTTAAATGTGCATTTTCAAACATCTAACCAATATTTGTTAACATTTCAGTCGTCTCGCTTCACAAAGCCTTCTAAGGGTAGCTAGCCACATGTATACAAAGTGAAGTATGATTGTTTTATTAGCGAAATAAATGGTTTGAGAGTGAACGCCGCTTATGGCAAATCTAAAAAATTCTGTGGCGAAAAACGTCAAGACAAAAGTCGCCGGCCAAACCCAGGATGACGTGGTTTATTGTCATATCTTTGATGCAATTCTAGAGCAGCGTCTACCTCCAGCAACAAAGCTGAATGAAGAAGCACTCGCTGAAATCTTTAGTGTCAGCCGCACCATCATACGTCGAGCGTTGCTGCGTCTATCGATGGAACAAGTTGTGAGTATTCGTCCTAACCGAGGTGCGATGGTATCTGCACCAACAAAAGATGAGGCGAAACAGATCATCAAAGCGCGTGAGGTGATGGAACTGGCGATTACCGAATTAGCGGTTGAACATGCCACACCAGCCAAAATTGAAGAGTGTCGCCGCTTAGTAGAGAAAGAGAACGACGCATTTGCCAACGGTGACTACGGTAAAGGGTTGCGTTTGTCGGGAGAATTCCATATCAAACTCGCTGAAATGGCCCACAATACGCCTTTGCTGGCATTCCAAAGGAGCTTAGTTTCTCAGACCTCTCTACTCATTGCTCAGTACGAAACTGGTAATCACGCCAACTGTTCACTCGATGAACATTCCAACCTACTTGACGCTATAGAAGCGGGCGATGCCGCACAGGCTTTGTCTCTGATGCAGGAGCATATCAACCACATTCGGTCCCGGCTCAATCTCGACAGTAGCGCTGCCTCTAATGATCTGCATGTTGTCTTCTCGGATATATTGAACCGTAAATAGTCTCTAACACTTCCCTCTGAAATGTAAAATCACAAGCCATTTCTTGTTTCATTTTTGTAAAATCAAAGTTGACCTTGGAGTCAAATCAACCAATTATTGACCCAAAGGTCAGAAAAAACATCGGAACATTAGTGTCAATGCACAAGGAGGTCTCTTGATTACTTTCAATGAAGTCGTGATTTTTTGGCCCTCATCAATCAGGGCATGCATTTCCTCATTAACATGGTCCATCTCTTCACGCATATTGATGATGTCTCTTGCGGAGTTTTCAATCGCATCGCTGACAATAGTCGTTAACGAAGTTGCGGTATGAGCCTGCTCTGCGGTTTCAGACGCGGTATCGGCGACCGTTGAAACCGATTGATTTAACTCGGTCGCAGCGGCGGCTATGGTCGTCAACTGGTGCCTTTGTGCTTCCAGTTTTTCTGCATTGGTATGCGCCGTCGCACCATTGGCCTGCGCTTTCTCACCGAGCGCTTCCGATGAACGATTCACATCTTGCACAATCTGTCGCAGCGACTCAGTAAAACTGTTGATGCCTTCAGTAATGTCAGCAAACTCACGATACTTAGCAGGCGCGAGTTTGTTAGTCAGGTCTCCATCACCCGACGCTAAGTCTTTTATCACCTCAGTCAACTGAGAGATAGGCCTGATTACCGTCATCGCCAACACAGAGACAATAACGATTGAGATGATGATATCGAGCACGATAAGCTCAATAATGCTGGTATTCAGCGAGCTAGCCAACTTGGCATCCAAAGTGCCAGTATCAAAGTAGACCACCACTTCACCCACTGAATGCTCCTCACCATATTCGACAAATATCAGACTGGCTCTAAGGCTGTTTTCAGCGAGAAATTGGGCTTTATTCACTACGTCGACGGTTTGCCGCTGTTCACCATTCCCTTGCTGATTGAGGAACAGCAGATCCTTGCCTTCATTGTCTACTAACTGAATCGCTGCTATCTCTGGCAAATTGAGCTCTGCGGATATGGATACCTTGGCCGACTCCAGATCGAAATCCCATACCGATTTGGGCAAACTGATCTTCATTCGTTGGGTCGTGTTTTCCACTGAATGTGCCAGTTCTTGATGCAAGTTAACTTTGAAACTCTGATATTTGATAAATGCTGACACGAGCAACACAAGGGTCAGAGCGATGATCACCTGAACTAGGAATACGACTTTTAATCTTTTCAAAACTGATCCCTTGGATGAATGAGACAGATAATTAAAAAGTAGTAATTGATTAATCAATAATCAAACAAAGTCATTAATGAGATTAAAATCTCATAAAATAAGGTTCGGGCCGACTCAAAGTCATAGGGGCTTATGCCATGATAAAAGCGCTAAACAAGCTCACAGGACTAGGTATGCCCGAAACGATGGTGATCGCCTAACAATTAGTCATGTTAGGCGTGTTTTTAACTGATTGGAGTTATCTTTAAAAGAGGCTTTGAAGATCGGTTAGATTTGTGGCCGCGCCGTTTCAATCGTAGACGGTGGTAAATGCGGCAAGACGATTTGCGGCAGCTCACCCGTCAAAGATTTGAGAAACTCGGTGATTTTGCCAGACTCATCGTTAGTCAGCTTTTGCCCCAACTGAACGTCTGCCATCACTTCTACCGCTTGTTGAAGATCCCACACTGAGCCGTCGTGGAAGTAGGGGTAGGTAAGCTCAATATTACGCAATGTCGGCACCTTAAAGACAAACTCATCGAACTCTTTGCCAGTAATTGCTTTGCGTCCTACATCTGTGTTGGCGGTTTCAAAAGGCTTCACTAACCCCATTTTTTGGTACATCTGCCCTCCGGCTAAGGGGCCGCTATGACACGCCGTACACCCCTTCGCTTTGAACAGCTCGTAACCTTCCACTTGGGCTGTGGTGAGCGCGCTGTCTTCGCCTCTTAACCACAAGTCAAACGGTGCATTGGGGGTACGAAGCGTTTTCTCAAAGGTCGCGATGGCGTCCGTAACTTGCTCTAAGGTGAACTCTTCCACCCCATACGCTTGTTTGAACCAAGTGCGGTACTGAGGAATCGATTTCAAGGTGTCGATCGCCAACTGATGGGTAAATGCCATCTCTAGCGGATTCTCAATCGGCCCTGCTGCCTGCTCTTGAAGATCTTTGGCACGACCATTCCAGAACTGCACAAAGTTGAGATCCGAGTTAAATACCGTGGGTGAATTGATCGGCCCAATTGCCCATTTATGTCCAATAGAGCTTGGTAGGTTATCCACCCCACCCTTGGCCACGTTATGACATGAGTTACACGAAATCGTGTTAGAGGCTGATAGTCGAGGCTCAAACCATAAGGTTTTTCCCAATTCAACTTTCTTCGCATCCAACCCAACAACCGGATCAATCACTTTGATCGGTTCTTGCGCCTGTCGTTCTGCCAAGGTCACAAATGACACGACAGATAAGAGACTCACTGCAATGATTTTTTTCATCGTTACTTCCTTTCTCGAGAGTTATTCCAATCTCACTAGAGTTGCGCATTTCTTGACCGATGCGCTTTGGCAAGTAACTTAAAGCAAACGATTTTGCGGTGATAACGCAAAAAAACGATGGTTTTTATGACAAAAATCGATGTTAAAAGCGCGTAATCTGCACAAAGCTTGTGCAATCTTTCATCGCGCGCGTCGATTTACTATTTGTTTACATTTTTATAAAGAATGTAATCGACGCCTTTGTTGATGCAAATCAAACAAAGAAACCGTGGAAGACCTCGCTTGTTTAGTGACTTAGCCATTACGACAGCTCTTATGGTTAAACGCGTATTTTCAATGCCGCTGAGTTAAGTTTCTCTCTCAGAGACAACGCCGAGTGAAGAAACTGCTTGGTGGGACATTAAGCTTAAGAAATTACAATGCTCGCTGCATAGTAGTGCAACTACAAATTGTATTTCACCATTTTGGAGATATGACTCGAGTTTTATTGGACGGGTTTGGCTGCGATATATTTATTTAGCACTCGCTGCATTAAATCCATTCTCACAGGTTTAGGAACAACATCGTTGAAACCCTGTTCAATGTAGTGCAACGCATCTCTATCTGAGTTATTGGCGGTTAAGGCAACGATTGCCGTTCCTGGAGCTAAGTTTTCCCTGCGGATGGTTTTCAGAGCCTCTATGCCATCCATCACCGGCATTTGGATGTCCATAAAAACAATATCAAAATGGTGCTGTTTGAGAATATCTAAACACTCTTGTCCATTGCCTGCGGTAGTCGTCTCGACCTGTAGGGTATTCAGCATCTTTTGTGCAACGATCTGATTGACTCTCATGTCCTCAACAATCAGAGCAGAGAGCCCTGTACTATTCGGCGCAACATCAATGTTCGCGCTCTTTTCCTGCCCTGTATTTCTGCTACAAACTGCGTTAATTAAACTAAAAATATCGTAGGGTTTGGTCAGCTTTGTCACCCACTCCGAATCAGGGGCAGCGACGTGAAGATCGCCAATCACTATGCACGGTTTCACCTCCGCAATCGCATCGTTGTCACTGAATCCCTGAGCGCCACTGAGGTAGTGAACGGTCAGCTCTCCGTTGTCGTCAAACAATCCAAGTTGGTTCAGCTCTGACGAAATTAACCTTTGTACTCGGATATCTTGCGCGACAACTCGTATGCGCTGATTGCGAATCTGTGGACAGAGAATCGTCTTTTCTCCTTCTACTACAACGGGGATGGATACGTTGAACTGTGTTCCTTGCCCAAGCTCACTTTGCACCTCTAATCTACCCTTCATCATGTTGATAAGTGACTGACATATGGATAACCCCAATCCCGTACCACCGTACTTCCTCGTGATTGAGTCATCTGCCTGAACAAACTCCTCAAACACCTTATTAAGTTGTTGTTGCGACATTCCAATACCAGTATCAGTCACAGATAACTTTAGATAGCTTTGTTGGTCTAGGGTCTCAACCGATAACGATACATCCACATATCCGCTATCAGTAAACTTGAGGGCGTTATAGCTAAGATTATTGATGATTTGCAGTAACTTCGTTTTGTCACCAACAATCTTGTAATCCTTCTCCATCGGTGAGCAAAACATAATCTCAACATCGGGTTTGTTGGTTTCAACAAAAATGGTCTTGGATAATTTGATGAGTTCACTACAGTAGAAAACATCTCGGTCAAGCTTCATCTTGCCCTGTTCGATCTTACTCAAATCCAGCACGCTATTGATGAGCTTTAGTAGGTGTTTCCCAGAGTCATTAATCATAGCCACAAAACTGCGCGTCTGCTCGTCTGTGTTGAGGTAATATTCTTTGTGGCTCAAGCCGATAACCGCATTGAGTGGTGTTCGCATCTCATGGGACATATTGGCAAGAAATCGCGCTTTAGCCGTCGCGCTTTGCTCGGCAAGCTTCTTAGCCTCTTCCATTTTATCCGTGCGCTCTTTTAAGTCTCGACTCAGTTTAATTTGATTGAGATACATCCATGAAATCACACCAACCATCATTGCCAAACAAGCAGAAATGACCGCGAGATAGGTGTATTGCTGGCTGTAGAACTGCTGTTTCTGTTGTACAAACATCATCTGATTTTTTTGCACTTCAGAGACGAACGATGACATATAAACATTGAGTTGCGAGTAGAGGCTATTTAACTGAGTCAACACGGTTTTCAGCTTCAACTCACTCTCATCCAACGTCATCTGGTCTAGATTGTTTCCTAGCGCATCTAATCTGGTACGAATCGATGCTAACTTCTTTACGTCACCAAACTGTTGGTGAATCTGAACGGTTCTCTCCGCATGCAAATCTTGTAATATACTGGAGCGATAGACGCGCACCTTCATCTTCATTCTCGCCAAAGACCGTTCCGAGCGGTCACGTGAAAACTCAATAATTTCCAGCTTGAGCATCAATAACTTACCTTTAGCGGAGATGTTATTGTTCACGATTGTCACGTACGGCTGCGGCGGAATTCGCTGAAACTCGCTCATAGAATGAAAAAAGTAAACCACCATTACAATCAGTACCGCACATAGCACTGATGTAATAATGACAAATAGGCGCCCCTGCGTGAGGAGTGGTTTATCCATATCTTTACTCAATGACCAGTTCCTTTACCTGCCAAACCGACAAACTATAGTAGTAGTCGTTTCTCAGTTCAGGATTCTCTGAAAATGGATACACAATAAAGAAGGGGCCTTTGTCGTCGATTGTCATCCTCTTTCCGGCTTCGTGAGTGGCAAGCAACAAACCGTACTTTTCGGCATCGGCGATCGGCATCGTCACCACGTAATCGTCCCAAGCAACTACCTTCAACGTTTCTCCCTCAGCACCGACATAATCAAGCACTGAGACAAGCTTAGGGCCGGTATACTCGACGATTTGTTCGACAACATGGTTATTGGTCATGATAGATCCTTGCTCTAGCGCGAGGATCATTTCTTCATCAAACACGACACCCTGATTAGAGTTAGATTGGGTGATATTGCCCGAAACCCAAAGAACTGGCTCTGATTTAGGGGCAGGAAGCGCATAAGCGAGATTAATGAGGCTAAGAGCTAAACTCAGTAAAGTGGTGTATCTGACACCGCGGATAAGTGCTGCTGACATCAATTCATTTCCTCCAGACCTAACTTTTTTATAGCCATGAGCAAAACTTCAATTAATTTCAGTATAGACAAGGATTTCTACCACTAATAAAACTCACTTCGACGTTGTTGATGCCAATATATAACGTTATGAAACCGATAACTAATTGTTAGGAGTGCAGGCATTGCGGCCTGCGACTTCTACCAACGACCTGTAAAAAACCCCGGAACAGGGGCCGGGGGATCTCAAGTGAGATAAAGAGCGGGAAATACCACGTTTGCATGAATCACGCCTACCGGATTAGCCGTCCGGTAAGCGGGATGGGGAGTGCGATAGTTGTTGTGACGAGAGCGGAGCAAACCTTTCGCGGGCAATGCAGGATCGGGGTCGCGGTTCTCTTCAATCGCACTGACCAGATTACGCTGAGCAGGCATGATCCCAGCGTACGCAACCGCCGGCGCTCTGATGTATGTTGCTTTCGTTATGATGAGCAGTATGCAGCACGTCGATTGGAAGGATTTCACCAACGGAGCACCTGCCGCCATCACAGCGCTAATGCTGCCTCTAACCTTCTCCATTGCTAACGGTATCGCACTTGGTTTTATCACCTATACAGTGCTCAAAGTCGCTACCGGTAAGACAAAAGATGTTTCCATCTCAATGTACTTCCTGACGGTGATATTCGTTGCCAAGCTCATCTATATCTAAACCTGATTCGCCGCAATTATTTCAAGCAAACACACCACTAGCCTGATACAAGATTCAGGCTAGTGGTCAACATACACATTTCGTGACCCTACGCAGTTTGTAGAAGTCTGTTGTCCAGTCAAAGAGAGCCGGCTTTGTGCGGTGTTCTCTGAGGTAAAACCAATGAAACTTCTGTACTCGCTTAACCAAAAACCGCCACACGATATTGCTAACTTTCTTCACTCAGGTATCACCACCAGTACGATAGTGACGGTTCTTCTGCACCAATTGTTACCGAAGTCGAGTCGCAAAGAAGAGCGTGAAGCTCTCACGGAGAGTCGCAATCAAGTACAAGAGAAAATCGCAAAAAAAGCCCAAGCAGAGGAAGAAGCTCGCGAGGCTCAGGTTGAGCTCAAAGCACAGCAGGATTATTGTTGTAGTATTGGCAAATAGTTTGATTGATTCTGCTTCACATTAATGGGGGTAAATCACGGGTGGATTAGGGACAGCAGTACATTGTAGTAGCCTAGCCAGAATGGAGTATAGACAAGCGTTTAAAGTATTTAAATTATCAGCAAACATCTGTGAAATGCATCGCGGCTAATTTTGAAGAATGGGATATGCTTAAGACAATGATAATTAAGGAACTCAATCAAGATGAAAAAATTGATCATTCTGTTGCTGGCGGTCTTTAGTGTTCCTTCCATCGCTTCAGAACGTGCCGATATTGGCTGGCAGTGGATCAAGCAGGGTGCATTAATCGTCGATGTTCGAACCCCGCAGGAGTTCGAAGCCGGGCACCTAGACAACGCTGTCAACTACCCCCTATCTCAACTTGCGACGCACTTTGCCAACATCGACAAAGAGAAACAAATCGTCCTCTACTGCCGGAGCGGAAACCGCTCAGGTCAAGCCTATCAATACTTAGTTTCTCAAGGGTTTACTAATCTGCACAATGCTGGCGGTTTGGTCGAGATACAAAATGCTCAGTAACCTCTACTGAGCATCATCCTCTAAATCTGATACTGCTTAACCAAACTCAGAGCGGTTTGGTAGGAGTCTATCAGCTCAGCCTGATTCTTACCGTGATTGTGATAAATGCTCATTAAGCATCGGGTAAGCGTCTTTAATCATCGCCAACACAGCCTCAACTCGTTTAAAGCAAGGTTAAGTGGACACACACCATAAAGGATGAAAATGGTATGAGTTGTTGATACCTCGGTGGAAGGCTGGATTATTCCAGATTGTCGCATGTAGGCGACTTTCTTAACCTAAGTGAATCAAACACTACTTGGGGAAAAAGATGACAATCGCCAGAAAACACCAACTGTGTGTCGATGCCACACCTTACTATCATTGCGTTTCTCGCTGTGTCAGACGAAGTTTTCTATGTGGAAAAGACCCCGTTACCCAGCAGTGCTATGAACACCGACGGGCTTGGATTAAAAGAAAGATGTTGGCGCTATCGCAAGTCTATTGCATCGATATCTGCGCTTACGCCATCATGGCCAACCACTATCATCTAGTTGTGCATATCAATTGTTCAAAAGCCCTAAACTTATCTCATCAAGAAGTGGTTGAGCGTTGGAAGCAAGACCACAAGTTGCCAAGTTTAATAACGAGGTGGTTAGATGGGAAACTCACCAATAATGTTGAAGTCGAAGCATGTATGACTATTATTGAGTCGTGGCGAGAACGGTTATGGAACCTAAGTTGGTTTATGAAAGAGCTCAACTTTGACATTGCTTGCCAAGCGAACAAAGAGGACGAGTGTAAAGGCCATTTTTGGGAAAGTCGTTTTAAAAGTCAGGCCTTGCTTGATGAACAAGCACTTGCTGCCACCATGGCTTACGTTGATTTAAATCCATTAAGGGCTAGGATAGCAGATACTCCCGAGACTTCAGACTATACATCAATTCAGGCGAGAATAGAGGCACTAAACAATCAGCAAGAAACGGCTCCTTACCTCCATCCATTTATAGGCAATTCGGCAGACATTCAACTCGATGGTATTCCATTTCGACTTATCGAGTATATTGAACTGGTTGACTGGACTGCACGTCAATTCCGAGAGGGCAAAGCCCAGCTAAGTAGAAGCATTCCACCAATATTAGAGCGTTTGAATATCAACAAGCTAAAGTGGCTTAATGCTTGTACAGAGTTAGAACGTCGCCGGGCGACCAGTATAGGCTGTATCACGAGCGCAATAATGGCCAAGCACGTGTTTAATAGAAAACGAATTAATTTGTTTCGATTGGACAGTTAGTTTTAGTGCTAAACTTATGATTTCTAACTAAACCTGACGGGCTTAGCGCTTTTCAATACCTCAAGAATCCCCATAAGACCTAACCAACACTAAAATCGCTGCAATATTGAAATTAATCTCAAAGTGCGTTGATAAAACCCACGACTAGCAAAGCAACTTTCACCAAACATAGCTGAACTCGTTATGGTGTCTGTCCTTAATGTCCCTTAATGTCCTTAATGTTCAGTCCTTAAGGTTCTTCAACAACTTCTTCTGGTGCCTGTCCCTGTAACACCCCTGTAACAAAAAAGGCCCTTAGCAATTTAAGAGCCTTAATATCTGTTGTCTGTGGTTTAAAGGTGGGAATTAAGCGTTTTCTGCGTCTGCTACCATTGCTTTTGCTAGCGCTTCTGCGACTTTAATACCGTCGATGCCAGCAGATAAGATACCACCCGCGTAACCAGCACCCTCACCAGCAGGGTAGAAACCTTTAAGGTTTATGCTCTGGAAGTCTTTACCACGTTTGATACACACTGGTGAAGACGTACGAGTCTCTACACCGGTTAGTAGACCATCTTCCGAGGCAAACCCTTTGATCTTCTTATCAAACGCTGGAATGGCTTCGCGGATTGCTTCAATTGCGAAATCTGGCAATGCTTTCGAGATGTCAGTCAGCTTGATACCTGGTGTAAATGATGGTTCAACATCACCAATCTGGCTTGGATCACGACCTTTAAGGAAATCACCGATCTTCTGAGCTGGCGCATCGTAGTTTTCGCCGCCCAGTACATATGCGCCCGACTCAAGTTCACGTTGGAAACGAATACCTGCAAGTGGGTCTCCAGGGTAATCGCGCTCAGGGTCGATACCAACAACGATAGCACTGTTTGCGTTGCGCTCTGAACGTGAGTATTGGCTCATACCGTTAGTAACAACTCGCCCTTCTTCTGAAGTCGCCGCTACTACCGTTCCGCCCGGACACATACAGAAGCTGTACACAGTACGGCCATTCTTACAGTGGTGAACCAGTTTGTAATCCGCGGCGCCAAGAATTGGGTTACCTGCGTTTGGTCCAAAACGAGCTTCATCAATCATCGACTGTTTATGTTCGACACGGAATCCCACAGAGAATGGTTTCGCTTCCATGTAAACACCGCGATCATGCAGCATCTCAAACGTGTCACGAGCACTGTGACCAACTGCAAGAACAACATAGCGTGAATGAATTTGCTCACCATTTGACAATGTAAGACCAGTAATCTGTTCACCATCCATGTGGATGTCATCGACACGAGTACTGAAACGAATTTCACCACCTAGCTCGATGATTTTCGCACGCATTTTCTCAATCATGGTAACCAGCTTAAAGGTACCAATATGTGGCTTACTGACGTATAGAATCTCTTCTGGTGCGCCTGCTTCAACAAACTCAGTGATCACTTTACGACCGTAGAAGTTTGGATCTTTCACTTGGCTGTATAGCTTACCGTCAGAAAAAGTACCTGCACCACCCTCACCAAACTGTACGTTTGATTCTGTATTTAGGGTGCGTTTGCGCCAAAAGCCAAACGTATCTTTAGTACGCTCACGTACTTCTTTACCACGCTCGACAATAATAGGATTGAAACCCATCTGCGCGAGAACAAGACCGGCAAATAGACCACAAGGACCAAAACCGATCACAACTGGACGCTCTGTTAGGTTCTTAGGTGCCTGAGCGACAAACTTATATTCCATATCTGGCGTCTGTTTAACGTGCGGATCGCTAACGAACTGCTCAAGCAATGCTGCTTCGTTCTCGACCACAACGTCCAGAGTATAGATAAGTAGGATGTTCGCTTTCTTACGAGCATCGTAGCCACGTCTAAAGATATTGAAAGAGATAACTTGGTCAGCTGAAATACCAAGTTTCTTTGTAATAGCAGCGATTAACGCCCCTTCCTCGTGATCTAGAGGAAGCTTGAGTTCATTTAAACGTATCATGTAGATGTCTCGTAATCATAGGTGTCTTAGCCAAGCCGAAAAGGCGAGCTCACAATGGCGCGCATTTTACGAGAAATTGATTTGTCTGTCATACTAAAATCAGTTTGGTGAACTTATTTACACGAAGATTCACTGCATAGAATGTTGAATTTTGCCTTGGGATGAGTATTATCCCCATTCTTCAATTTTGACTAACTAAAGAGCGGATCGTCATGGCGTTTGTGGTAACGGATAACTGTATCCAATGTAAATATACTGACTGTGTTGCGGTATGCCCTGCTGATGCCTTCCATGAAGGGCCAAACTTTATGGTGATCAACCCTATTGAATGTATCGATTGTGGTCTATGTGTTGACGAATGTGATGCACACGCGATCTTTCAAGAAGACGAAGTGCCAGATGATCAAACCATCTACATTCAGTTAAATGCGGAATTGGCAGAATTGTGGCCAGTTCAAACGGAAGTCAAACCAGCCATGGACGAAGCAGAAAAATGGAATGGCGTGCCTAACAAACTAGACATGCTGGAAAAATAGAAGCGAGCGATTCACTCCTCTCTCGCGACTTGATACGCTGCGTCTTAGCTGTGCTGACGACGCAGGTTATCGAGAATAATTCCCGTCGCCATTGCCACATTCAATGATTCGGCACCACCGAAAGCGGGAATAGTAATCTTATCAGTGACGTATTTTGCCGCTTGCTCGCGAATGCCGTGAGACTCACTGCCCATCAATAAAATACCTTGCGCAGCAAACTTAGTCTTATGCACGCTCTCACCCTCTAAAAACGCACCATAAACAGGCAATTTCGCTTGTTCCAGATACTCAGGCAAGTCTAACTGGCTAACTGTCACACGGCCAAAGCTACCCATGGTCGCGCTGATCGTTTTTGGATTATAAGGATCAGCACAATCCGTACTGGCAATAATGTGCTTAATGCCATACCAGTCAGCAACGCGAATAATGGTGCCCAGATTACCCGGATCCGAAACGCCATCTAAAGCAATCATCAACCCTTGCGCCTTTGGCACTTCTACACTTGGGATCTCAACCACAGCAATCGCCGCATTGTTACTCACCAGCGTACTCGCTTTAGTCAGGTCATCGAGCGAAGCTTCTATACACTCGAACCCACCTAACTCATGGCTGTGCTGCGCTAAAAATTCACTGGTAGCAAACACATGCTTCACCGACAGTGTGCTGTTGACCAACTCAAGGACATTCTTTTCACCCTGAACCAAAAACAGACCATGCGCCTTGCGCTGTTTCTTTTGGCCTAAAGCTCGAAGTAATTTAAGTTGGTTTTTCGAAATCATAATCTTTCCAGAGTGAAATTGGGGTGTCCCGGATAAAAGCGCAAGGATTATAGATGAAAGCGATTTAACCTGCCACCTGCTTACTGCTCATGGGTCATTTTTGTTGCCACCGCAAAACGGTTCCAGGCATTGATCATGATCACTTGCATCATCGCCTGCGCCAACAACTCCTCACCAAGATATTCACCCGCGACTTGGTAAACCTCATCAGACACTCCGCCTTTCGCAATCAGTGTCATTTCATCAGTCAGTGCCAGTACCGCTCTCTCTTCAGCGTCAAACAGCGGCGACTCCTTCCATGCCGCCAGAGCAAACAGCTTTTTAGCATCAATACCCAGCTTCTCCGCTTCGGTCACATGCATTTCAATACAGTAAGCGCACTGGTTAATCATCGAGGCACGCAGCTTTATAAGCTTCTTAAGCGACGCCGACAAGCGGGCTTCAGCTACATAACCCTCTACGCTTAACATCGCCGTTAACGCTTTGGGTTCCACTTGAGCAATATTGATTCGTGTAGTCATAGTCTGTTCCTTTAGGTGATTGTTCGAAAATTCACCGCCATTGTGATTCAATCTATATTTATGCAGAATACCCAACCTAATCGATTCAGTTTTGCACAAAACGCAAAGGCGAGGTAAGACAGTGTTAGACCTAATCCGAATCTTTAATCAAGTGGTCGAGTCAGGCAGTTTTTCTCAGGCCGGCAGCGTGTTGAACATGGCACCTTCATCGGTGGCGAGAAACATAGACAACCTCGAAGCCCAACTCAAAACCACACTGTTCAGGCGCAGCACGCGACAACTACTGCTTACCGAAGAAGGCCAGTACTTTCACCAACAGGCGCTGCCACTGCTCGACAACGCTAACACTCTGGTTGAAGAGATGAAGAAAACCCATCGTCAACCGGAAGGGCTATTACGCATCTCCGCCTTTGAGAGTTTCGGCAATATCTTCCTAGCCCCTTTGATTCCGAAGTTTTTGCAGCAATACCCAAAAGTCAAAGTCGAGCTTGAACTGGATAATAAGGTCGTCGATCTCAACAGCGAAAATATCGATATAGCCATCCGTATCGGCTCACCTAAAGACAGCCGTTTACGAGCTCGCAAACTGATAACCAATCAAACCCTTCTGGTCGCTTCCCCTGACTACCTCAATAACCATCCCGAGATCACCGCACCCGAAGACCTGGCCGATCACAATTGCTTACTCATCAGCCAGAAACGCCAACGAAGTCACTGGCACTTCCAGCATGGTAAAGTAAACAAACAGGTGATGGTCACAGGCAACCTAAGTTCACGAGGGGGCTCCCCTGTACTGTGGGGCGCACTTCAAGGCACTGGTGTACTACTGCTGTCCGACTGGATGGTCAAACCCTATCTGCAACAAGGCAGACTGGTACACCTATTACCAGAGTGGCATGCTTCATATGGGGAGAACCGAAGTGGAGAGATCTACGCTCTGTATAAGACAACCCAGTACCCGAAACCTCATATTCGTGCCTTTATCGATTTTATCCTCAATAACCTCGATCAGATTTATACCCTGCAAGCATCGACATAGCAGCACTCTCGTGGCTCAGTGTTCAACTCAGCAAAGATGACTTAACCTGAGTTTTAACAAAACCGCCAATAGCATTCACTACACCATTGCGGTAACATTGCCGACCTTTTTTCAATGGTAGGAGGTTCGAATGTTTATTGGCTTTGACTATGGAACAGCAAACTGCTCGGTAGCGAAAATTGAGCAAGGTGAACCAAAGCTACTCAAACTGGAAGGGGACAGCGTTTACATTCCTTCTACCTTATCGGCACCGACTCGTGAGGCAGTTGCAGAATATCTGTTTAAGTTCCGCGATATCAAACCACTTGATGCTATTGGCGAACAAGTGCTTCGCCGTGCAATTAACTTAAACCGCGAAGACGGAGTTGAGTTTGTCGCAGAAGAAGTGGCCTTTGGTCAGGCTGCACTTGATCACTACCTACAAGACCCAAGCGAAAGCTACTATGTAAAATCACCAAAATCTTTCCTTGGCACATCGGGGCTGCGCGATGTACAAGTCAGTTTTTTCGAGGATCTGGTGTGCGCCATGATGGACAACATCAAACGCAATGCAGAGCAAGACGCCGGACAAATCATTACTGACACAGTCATTGGTCGCCCAGTGAACTTCCACGGTCGTGATAGCGAAGCAGCTAACCGTCAGGCCGAAGAGATCCTACGCAAAGCAGCGACTCGTGCAGGTTTTAAGAACATCGAATTTCAGTTTGAACCCGTCGCCGCTGGCCTAGAATATGAAGCATCACTCACTGAAAACAAAACCATATTAGTGGTTGATATTGGTGGTGGTACGACCGACTGTTCCTTGATCGAGATGGGACCAAACTGGCGCGGACAGTCTGACCGTACTCAAAGCCTGCTGGCGCATAGCGGTCAACGTGTAGGCGGAAACGACTTAGATATCGCACTGGCGTTTAAACAGCTGATGACTCCTTTTGGTTTAGGCAGTAAAACGACCTCTGACATCGTGATGCCGACCATTCAGTTCTGGAACCCGATAGCGATCAACAGCGTAGACGCACAGGCGGACTTCTACTCCCGTTCAAACCTAGCGACGTTAAAACAGCTCCATAAAGACGCTCAAGAGCCCGAAAAGCTATTACGCCTGATCGAAGTGTTCAATGAAACCCTAGGTTATCATTTGGTACGTCAGGCGGAGGAAGCCAAAATTGCGCTTTCTGATCATCCTCACTATCGCGCAACAATGCAACTGTTATCAGAACAGTTGGAAGTGGATATCAGTTTTGAGGACATGACCAATGCGATCGAATCACCAAAACAGAAGATGACAGAACTGGTCAAAGAAGCCGTTGAACAAGGTGGCATCACGCCTGATGCTATCTTTATGACTGGCGGTTCCGCTCGCTCTCCTATTTTGCGTAACGCTGTTCAACAAACCCTGCCTAACATTCAGGTTGTCAGTGGCAACTACTTTGGCTCGGTGACCGCTGGGCTCGCGCGCTGGGCAGAAGTCTGCTTTAAATAACAAATCGTCTCAAACGAAAGCTTGAGACGATTTACATTGTAAATCGGAATTATTAAAGTCTTTGAGCTGACTCGTAAATGGACAACATCACCTCTGTTTAGCAAAAGGTTTCAAATTCCTACATAAAATTCATTATTTTTGTCTCGCTTTTTGCACTTGAACGAAATTTTCCAAATTAAAATGCGAAAAACCTATCTGATTAATCTACACTTTTTGTCGATTATCATTTCTTACATCGCAGTTCCTTAGAGGAAAACATCATGAGAATTTCACCTTTAGTGTTAGCACTACTCTCTGTCAGTGGTACGGCAGTAGCGTCTAGTCCAACAAAGCCATTCGCAGATACTATTTATGTTGGCGGCGATATCATTACCGTTAACGACTCCAACCTAACCGCTGAAGCTATCGCGATTAAAAATGGTCGCATCTTAGCGGTTGGTAAAAAATCAGAACTGATGGCGTTGCGAGATGATCATACCAATATTGTTGATTTAGATGGAAAAGCCATGATACCTGGCTTTATCGATGGTCATGGACATGTTTTTAACACTGGGGTTCAAGCGTTGTCTGCCAACTTACTTGCCGCTCCAGACGGCAACGTAAGTGACATATCATCCTTACAAAAAGCACTAAGCTCTTGGGTTGCAAAGCCTGAAAACAGCAAACATGGAATCATTCTAGGCTTTGGCTATGATGACTCACAGCTAAAAGAACAAAGGCATCCTACTCGTCAGGAGTTGGATGTGGTGTCTAAAGAGCTACCGATACTGATTATTCATCAGTCCGGGCACTTAGCAACCTTGAACAGCAAAGCATTGCAACTCGCAGGCCTAACAGCAGAAAGTACCGACCCAGATGGGGGGAAAATTCGCAGAGAGAGCGACGGAAAAACACCTAATGGGGTACTAGAGGAGACCGCTTTCTTTGGCACCTTACTGCCGCTAATGGCCAAACTCAACGCAAAAGAAAATGAAGTAATTTTTAAAGCGGGTATGGAGTTATATGCGAGTTTTGGTTACACCACCGCACAAGAAGGGCGTGCTTCGACGTCTGCCGTGAAAACCATGTATGACTTAGCTCAACAAGGAAAACTCCCGATCGATGTGGCCGCGTATCCTGATATTCAAGTAGCTAAAGAAGCCATTGCTCCACCGTATTACTCAAGCGAATATTCTAATGGATTTCGAGTGGCAGGCGCTAAGCTTAACCTCGATGGTTCTCCTCAGGGCAAAACCGCGTGGCTAACAAAACCCTATCTCATTCCACCAGTTGGTCAAGAGAAAGGCTACAAAGGTTATCCAAGCATGAGTGATGAAAAAGCTGCCGAATTCATTGAGTTGGCGCAACGCAATGGATGGCAGTTGTTAACCCACGTCAACGGTGATGCCGCGATTGACCAGTTACTTAACGGAATTGAAGCAAGTGAAAAAATCCATGGTATCGCAGACCGAGGCTTTGTCGCGATACATGCTCAGACTGCTCGTAAAGATCAGGTTGAGCGATTTAAACAATTGGGCGTATTTCCTTCGTTTTTTCCAATGCATACCTTCTATTGGGGTGATTGGCACATGAACTCTGTTTTGGGCAAAGGACGTGCAGAGAATATCTCCCCTACAGGTTGGGCGCGAGACTTGGGAATGATCTATACCTCGCACCATGATTCGCCTGTAGCTCTGCCTAATTCCATGCGAGTCTATTCCGCAACCGTTAATCGTGTCAGTCGTACTGGTCATGTGTTGGGGCAAAAACAACGTGTCTCGGCACTAGACGGATTGAAATCGCAAACCTTGTGGGCAGCGATTCAATACAAAGAAGAGAAAAATAAAGGATCACTAGAAGTAGGTAAACTCGCTGACCTAGTTATTTTGTCCGAGAATCCACTAACAGCAAAACCTGAAACACTGGCTGATATCAAAGTGTTGGAAACGATAAAAGAAGGTCAAACGGTCTATTCAAGTGCTCAAAACGTTGCTTCGGGTAGTTGTGTAAACACCAAGCGATGTCAGGAAATCGCCACCGCTACGATGATTTCAGCAGGGCTATTGCATCATTCGCATTGATGCGCTCGCTTTGTCACCGACAGATAGGAAGCCACTTGGGCTTCCTATCTTTTAAACACAGTGAGTTTTACTTGTGCTCGACGTAAATAAGCTCTGACACATTGAACCCATTCTGCTGAGCCAATCGCTCAAACTTTGCTTTGACATCAGGGCTGACGTCTGGCTTGCGCGACAATAACCACAGATAATCGGTATTTGGATCTGATACAAATGCGTAGTCGTAATTCTGTTTTTCTAATTCAAACACCACGTATGAGCCATAAAAAGGGCCAAAAAACGAGACTTTCAGATAGCCCTCATTCTCACTGTTGACGAAGTAGGCCTTTCCTTCAGCCTGCTTCCACTCTTTGTTCTCAGCAGAATAGCCACGGTTGATGACCGATACGCCACCGTCAGGGCGCATGACATATTCGGCAGTTACATCGCTTAAACCACGCTCGAACGAATGATCTAAACGAGCTACTTCGTACCATTTGCCTAGGTAACTATCGAGCTTAAAATCGCTAACAGGTTGAACGTTTTGAGGCATACCCAAACAGCCCGCGAGTGACAGTAGAGCGATGCATAGCAATAAGTGCTTCATGGTTTACTCCGTTAAAAAACCAATAAGTGACTGTTGATACGATGATTTTTCATAATAGCTCATTTGCCAACGACAATGATTATTTATAAACAACTTTGAAGCGTTCTAACACCAACATCATCTCTTGGGTCGGTTCAATGCCCAGTTCTGCACACTCTTTACTAAAAAAGTCCCAGTGTGCTTCTCGCCACCATTGAAGAGACTTATCTCCTTCCCCCTCTTCTGCAGCAAACTCAGCGCTGACATCACAATACTTAGCGGTGCTAACTGAACTGATTTCAACGATGCAAACTGGATTTCCATGCCAGTCAGTCACAACTTGAAGATGGCCGACCTGAGGCATCGGCTCGCCTTCGTGACGATACCAATACTCCATGCTGCATGACGCACGTTTCTCACCGCGGAGAATCAGGTCAGCGCACAGGTTAGCGTTGTACTCGTCGTTACAATAGTAATCTGAACTAAATGAGGTGTGCTGTACAGCAAGCTCTGCTGGCAATGATTTTAAATACTGATCCAGATAGGCCTGACTTCTTTCATCCATGATCTTCGATACTCCAATAGAAACAAAACGTTGTATATAAAGAAACGACGTCTTTCACTGACTATTGTGCCTTAAACATCAGAGCTAGTTCAAACCGATTCGTTGTAGTCAGAGCGCAATAACCGCCTCTATCTCAATTTGCAGCTCGGGATGAATCAACTTCGAAACCTCAACAAGAGAGCACGCTGGTAAATAGCCATCATAGAAATCAAATAGCAGCTCCCGAATGCTGGTTAGCTTAGACATATCTCGCACAAAAATCGTCAGTTTGACCAGATCGCTTTTTGAGCGTTTTTCCTGCTCAACAACCTGCGCGATCTGATTAAGCACCTCCTTCGCCTGAGCAGCCATATCCAGAGATTGAGCATCAGTACCATAGGCCGTTAACCCTGATAGATATAGGGTGCCATTGTGCTTTGTTGCATGAACATAAGGCCCTGCGATTTGAGGTAAATTTGGGTAACTAATCCGTTCTACCAATTGCTTCTCCTTATTTGAAATTGGAGGGGCACACGCTTTAACAATTCATTTCTAAACTCTATTCTTGGTGTGTGTCCTGATAACGCTAGTGTGTTTAACTCTAATACATGCTCAACTCGATGCATAGCCATATTGTTGATAGTCAATAAGCTAAACGAGGATTATTACTGCGTGGCCAAACTTTTCCCCACAGCCCCGTCTACCTCACTGATTTCGCTGTTGAGAATCGATACACTGGGGCGATTGCTCAACTAAAATAAGAACTTTAATGGATAACGCTCTTTCAACGGAATGGAAGTCAGTCGAATGGGTACTGACAGACGTCGACGACACGCTTACCTGGCAAGGCAAACTGCCACCTGAGACGCTCATTGCACTCCAGTCTCTTCAACAAAAGGGAATCAAGGTCGTGGCAGTGACTGGCGCCTGCGCTGGATGGTGTGACCATATCGCACAACTTTGGCCTGTCGATGCTGTCTTGGGGGAAAACGGTGCATTTACGTTGGCAAAAAGCAGAAAAGGGGTTTCTCTGTCCAGTTCAGTACCGCTTGGCACCATGCGACAACGACAAGCAGAACTTAAAGCTCAGGTGGAACAGATCCTTGTTGACTACCCCGACGTAAACCTTACGCTGGATCAAGCCTACCGTTTATGCGAAGTGGCCATCGATATCGGTCAGAATAGGCAACCGCTAGACAGTCGGATTGTAGAAGAGATCGTCGCCAAAATTCATCGTTTAGGCGCTCACGCGACAGCCAGTTCAATCCACATCAACGCTTGGTATGGTGAGCATTCAAAGCGCAATACTGCGTTTCACTTCTTAAAGAAACACGGGCTATCTGAACTGGATATTTTAAATACATGTTGCTACGTCGGCGATTCACTCAACGATCAGCAGATGTTTGAAACGCTCCCACTCACGGTCGGGGTAAAGAATATAGAACATTATTGGGATAAGCTAAGCCATAAACCTTCAAGGGTAATGACGAAACCTGGTGGCTTTGGATTTGCCGAATTTGCTCAACAGTTGCTTGAACTAAAAGTACGGTAGCACCTCTGGCCTCCAGATCTAGTTAGTGTTTCTCGTCCGAAATAGTCAGTCGTTGGTCTTTTAGATTGGTATACAGGTGCGCCTGATTTCGTTCGATAAGAACCATAGCAAGTAACGGGTTAAGCGCGCGAACTTCCCCTTTCACATACGGTACCGGAATATCCCAAGCGTTGTTCTGGTACATCCCTTCTTCATCGAATTGAACAAGAAACTTCATGTTTACCTCCACTACTCACGCGAGCACTTCATTAATATTAGTTCTTAATTGATTACTTTGTTAATAATAAAGTGTGAACCACTCACGTCGCTGATGCTGGTGCTTGGCTATACTTTTAGTATCAAATCAGAGTAAGGAGTATCACACCATGGACTTCACAGAGAAACTCCGCTTACGAGGCAAAGCAGAAGATCGTTCTCGAATCCGCATACCTGATCTTTGACGACCAACAGCTAGAAGCAATGCAAGTACTGACTCGTGGTGGTGTCGAGATTAAAGCCTTAACCAATTCTATGGCGTCTAATGATCTGATCACTAACCATTCTGGTTACGCTGGTCGACGCGAAGATATGCTCGAACACGGCATTAAACTGTATGAATTGAAGCCCAACGCTGAGGTGTGTGAGATTTCAACCAAAGATGCTAACAAGTGTGCGCCTGCCATCGGTTATGGCCTTCACTCAAAATCTGCGGTGTTTGACGATCGTGTTGCCACGGTTGGTTCGTTTAACTTTAACCTTAGATCGACTTACCTAAATACTGAGTCACTGCTGGTGATAAAAGACCTTGATGTCGCACAGCGTCTTGCTGACAACATTTTGCAGGCGATGGATCAGAAGAATAGCTGGAGATTAGAATTACAAAACGGTGACGTGATGTGGTCTTCCGGTTCTCAAATCTATGATCATGAGCCAGAGACAGGGCGATGGCAGCGATTTGAGTCTTACTTTCTCCAACTACTGCCCATAGAGAAGTATTTGTAGCTTAAAAGAAAAGGCAGGTATTCCCTGCCTTTTGAATACAACACCTAGCCATTTGATGTTGTTTAAATCAGTTTCTTACGTACGTGGACAACTAGCGCTTCAGCCAGTACAACGACCGCAAAAATGCTCACTAGAATCATCGATACTTTCTGCCATTCAAACAGATTCTGCGCATCATTTAGCACCACGCCAATACCACCTGCACCTACCAATCCTAGAACCGCCGATTCACGGACGTTGATATCCCAACGAAACAGTACGATTGAGAAGAATGCTGGCATAACCTGAGGCCAATAACCTTTGAACAAGATGCTTCCCCATGACGCACCGGTTGCTTTCAGCGCTTCAATGGTGCCCATGTTGACTTCTGCGATCGCTTCCGCCAACAGTTTACCAACAAAGCCTACGCTACGAACCGCAATCGCCATGATTCCCGCCAGCACACCTGGACCAAACAGGGCAATAAACAGCAATGCCCAAACCAATGAGTTCACCGAGCGAGATGAAACCAAGAAGAACTGAGCAATCCAGTTAAGCGTCTTATTTGGGGTGATATTTGGCGCATTAAGCAAGGCTAATGGAATCGCCAGAACTAACGTAAATAGCGTCCCTAACGTGGCGATATGCAGCGTTTCAACCATCGCATCATGAATCGTTTCAGGATAGAAGCCGTAGTCCATCGGAACCATACGACTAAACATATCGGCAAACTGAGCAGGCGCGTCGTACAAGAATTCTGGTATCACTTCAACCGTCTGCCATGACCATACGATTGCAGAAACAAAGCAGAGGTAAGCAGCAAATCTTGCGATACGCTCACTAAAGGTGAAACGTTGCCATTCTCTATCAATAGAAGCGGTCGTCATTAGAAGATTCTCCTTACAACATTAGATAAGAACTCACCGACAAGGATTAGCGCGATAATAGTGATAAGAATCGCAGCAACAAAGTCATAATCAAAACGCTGGAATGCAGAGAAAAGCGTGCCACCTAAGCCACCAGCGCCAACAATACCGACCATGGTCGAGTTACGTAGGTTTGAGTCCAACTGATAGCTGGCAAAACCGATAAATCGAGTGAATACCTGTGGCATAACCGCGAACAGAATGACACTCATAAAGCTTGCGCCTGTCGCTCGAATCGCTTCAACTTGCTTAAACGAGATCTCCTCAATCGCCTCAGCAAACAGCTTGGCAATAAAACCAATCGAAGCAAAAACCAGAGTTAAAATACCCGCCAGTGCACCAAAACCGACGGCCTTAACAAACAAGATGGCGATGATGACCGGGTGGAAAGAGCGGCACAGAGCAATAAAGCCGCGAACTGGTGTTGAGACAATATTTGGCATCATGTTTCGCGCCGCAAGCAGACCAAGAAACAATGAGATCACGATGCCGAAAAAGCTCGAAATAATCGCGATTTGTAAACTCTCAGCCAAACCACTCAAGAGCAGATTTGAGCGTGAGAAATCAGGCGGAAACATGCGACTAAGTAAACGCTCACTTTCCCCTAAGCCGACCATAAATCGTTCCCAAGTTAAATTGAGCGTCGAGATACTATAAAAAAGATAGCCAATCACAGCTACGACACCCAAGCGGCTCGCCCACGATGCCTTAAACGGATTTTCAATCGCCTCTACCGCTGTTTTGGTCGATGAGCTTAATCCAGCCATGACTCACCTCCATAGATAATTTTTAGGTCATCTTCGCTGATGCCTTCAGGGCGGCCGTCATAATGCACTTTACCATTGCACATACCGATAATACGTTTCGCAAAACGTTTAGCGAGGTTAACGTCATGAATATTGACCAATACAGGGATCTGCTTCTCCTGTGCGAAGGTTTCCATTAGTTCCATGATTTCTACCGCGGTTTTAGGGTCAAGCGAGGAGGTCGGCTCATCCGCAAGCAATATGTACGGGTCTTGCATCACGGCACGGGCGATACCAACACGTTGACGCTGACCACCAGACAAGCTATCTGCACGCTGATTGGCGAAATCTTGCAAGCCAACAAACTCTAATAATTCGAAGGCTTTTTTGAGATCTTCTTTCGAGTAGTTACGACGCCATGCGTTCCAAGAAGACATGTAACCAAGACGACCACACAAGACGTTCTCAATCACAGTCAAACGCTCAACTAGGTTGTACTCCTGAAAAACCATACCGATATGACGACGCTGCTTACGTAGTGCCTGCCCACTCAGTTTTGTCAGATCCTCGCCTTCAAACAGAATCTCTCCACTGGTTGGTTCGTTAAGGCGGTTAATACAACGAAGCAAGGTACTCTTACCTGTACCTGACGGGCCGATGATGGCAATGATACCCGGTTGGTCGATATTGATGTCGATACCTTTAAGGATTGGCTTGCCTGCCACGTATTGATGAAAAAGGTTATTGATCTTTATTCCGTCATAGCTCGCTACGGCCATACTACTATTCCTTGTTTTCTTATGGATGTACGGTGCCCTGTGCCCTACACACGAGGACACCGTACATTTATTTTGAATGATGGGTTTGTTAAAGGATTATTGCGTCTTAGCTTGCTTTGCTAACTCTTCCGCTTTCTTCTTAGCTCGCTTAGCTGCATCTTTTTCAGCCAGTTTTTTCAGACCGGCTTTGGTGTAAGCGGTACCTGTCGCGTGGGCAATATCACGGATAACTGACCAATCTTCTTGGTAAGTAATTGGTGAGAAACGGTCAGCGCCTTTAAACGCATCGCTCATCTCTTTGGTAAAGCGGTAGCTGAAGAAGGCTTCGTTGATCTTCTCTACAAGCTCTGGTTTCAGGTTGTATGCGTAGCCAAATGCAGAAGTTGGGAAACGTGGGCTACGGTAGATAATTTTTAGCTCAGAGGCATCAACACGGCCAGCTGCAACCATGCGGTCATACACATCTGAAGCAACTGGGGCAGCATCGTAGTCACCGTTGTAAACACCTAGGATAGATTGGTCATGCTTACCAGAGTAAAGCACTTTGTAATCTTGATCCGGTACGAGGCCTTGAGCTGGGAATAGAGCGCGCGGAGCAAGGTTACCAGAGTTGGAAGACGCTGACGTATGCGCGACTTTCTTACCTTTCAGATCCGCCATTTCATTGATGCCACTGTCTTTACGGACGATGGTAATTAGGTTGTAACCTTGGAAACCTGACTCATCACCTTTAACAGCGATCGGTACGTAACCCGCAAGGTTAACAGCGTAGCCCGTTGGACCCGTTGAGAAACCAGCAACATGAAGACGACCTGAACGCATCGCCTCAACCTGAGCTGAGTTAGAGTGAACGGTGTAATAGATGACTTTTTTACCGGTAATTTTGCTTAGGTGCGCCTGAAAATCTGCAAATGCATCCTTGTACAGAGCAGGGTCCTCAACGGGAGTGTAGGTAAATACGAGTGTACTTGGATCAATCCACTCACTCGCATCTTTGGGCGCGTCAGCCACTAAGTCTTTATTTTCATCACAGTATCTATCATCCAGTACCCCACGATAAGTACACTCACTTGCCATCGCCATTGATGGCAGCAGCAAAGAACCAGCGATTAACAATCCTTTTACACTGTTTTTCATATTAGAACCTTACATTCACGTTATTGTTGATGTTCACCTCTCCTATAGCAGGGGTTGTGCCAACTATTTTAGTCTTAAATATCAATAATTTAACATTCCACCAATTTAACCATTTTTAGTTTGGGTCATTTGTGTCCAATTAATTTTAAGATGTTTGGGTCATTTCTGTCCCAGCCAAATCGAAGCGAAAAAAAAGGGTCATTTGACCCTTTTTTTTAACGGTAGATAGCAACGAAAACTTAGATATCCATACAGTTCGCGTAATAAGTCACCGTCGATGGCCAATCACTAAATACACCAAGCACACCGACGTCCTTCGCTAAGACATCGAGTACTTTCATCATATCGCCATCACGCTTGATCTGGTCTGTGACGGATTGATAGTACCAGCCACCGCCTTGCGCCAATGGACCTGAACGCTCTAGTGTCCAAGCAATGATATCGAGATCCGCTTGCTTCGCTAGCTTGGCATAGTCAGACTGGACAATATTGTTATTCTCATCAAGTTGAATCAAGGCATACAAAGGCGGAGCAATAATTTGAACACCTTGATCAGAGAGCTCTTTCATGTTTTCCAACGAAGCAGCAAAACCCTCTTTTTCGTACATACGGTCATCAAGGTAGACAGCTTGCTTACCAAACTTAGCCTCATTTTTGATCCAGTATTTAACATCATCAAGATTGAATGACTGAACATAAGCTTCATCAGGAGAGAAGCCCGCTTGTTTAAGCTCATCGATCAACTTCTGAGCATACATTTCCTGACTAAAGCCTTGGAAAGGCATCTTCACGGCAGCTGACTTCAATTCAGGAGTCACCTTAACACCATATTTTTTAAACAGTGCAGCACTCTCGGCATGGGTCATCAAAGTCCCTGTTTGCGAATAGAGGTCTGTACGCCAGCCTGGAGTCCCGTTCATGTACTCTTCAACCGTTGTCGCTTTTGGATTCGCCCCATCCATTTTGCCTTTAAGAGTCTTAAATTCCGCTAACGTGAAATCTGACGTACGACATTCTACCTGTGCATCTTCACCTGTGGCTGGATTAGCAGGTTTAAATGGTACCGTACACTTCTTAGCAAGTTCAGGATGAGCAAGTACATCGGTTGTAGTATGCAAATCACTTTGCGAGTGACGACAGACCAACTGTTTATCTTTGGTAAAGGTCACATCACACTCTAACACCCCAGCACCCATTGCGATCGCAGCCAAGTAAGACTCTTTGGTGTGCTCTGGAAACTGCATTGCTGCTCCACGGTGGCCGATAGAGAAGTCGCTACGATAAAATGGGCCGGCCTGACAGCTTTCCAACTTAGTTTTCAGAGGTCCCTCTTCCATATCACTGACGAGGTATAGCGGGCGTGGCCCAACCTGCGCTGGCTCGTTTGCAGCCATCGCCATTGAGCTAACACCTAGCAATAGGGCGATACTACTGGTTAAGATTTGCTTCATCTGTTGATTCTCCTTGCAGCAAATAGTTGTTTGTTATTTATGGTGTTCCGGACTGGGAAAAGTCTCCGTCGTAACATACGACTAACTCCCTGACTTCTAACCAGAACGACGATCCATTTTGCACGCAGCGTGCCAAAAACTTTTCGCTTGCAATTCAATCAGATAAGTATAACGTTTTTATTAAGCTTCTATGATGGGTCAATTATGTCTTGCCCCTAAATCTGGCGACTTGCTTTAAAACTCTCTTTGTCCAGTTGGTGTTTTTTCATCTTACGATAAAGGGTTTTTCTTGGCAGATTTAAGCGCAATGACACCTCGTTGATGTTGCCCGCCATTTCAATCAACGCTTCGGTAAGAACGTTACGCTCGTACTGTTCCATCTGCTGCTCAAACGCAAAGCCATCACTACTCAAGGTTGAAGGCGCTTGAAGATCAAAACCTTCGCCAACGATCCCAAGCACAAAACGGTCAGCCACATTTCTTAACTCTCGCACATTGCCTGGCCAATCATGTCGACACAGTTGTTGGATTTGTTCGGCGTAAAGTGTCGATGCGCGAGTCTTATATTTTTGACTGGCCTGAACGACAAAATGACGAAACAAGGACTGAATATCTTCCTTACGCTGACGAAGAGGTGGGAGATTCAGACTGGCAATATTGAGTCGATAAAACAGATCCGCTCTAAACTCACCACGCTGACTCAGCTCCGCCAAATCCGCCTTGCTTGCCGCCACAATCGTGATATCGACCGGAATCAATGTATTGCCGCCAACCCGCTCAATCACCCGCTCCTGAATCACACGCAATAACTTGATTTGCACTGAGATTGGCATGCTTTCAATTTCATCTAAAAACAGTGTGCCACCATGCGCCTGCTCGATTTTACCAATCCGCTTTTTGTTGGCGCTGGTAAACGAGCCCGCCTCATGACCAAATAGTTCGCTCTCTATGATGCTTTCGGTCATGCCGCCACAGTTAATTGCAACAAAGGGCATTTCTCGTCGTGCTGAATAGCGGTGAAGCGCTCGTGCAATAACCTCTTTCCCCGTGCCAGTTTCACCGTTGATAATCGTATCGACACCCGTACGCGCCAATGCGAGAACTTGCGTCCTAATCATCTCCATCTGGCTAGAAACACCAATAATCACGTTTTCAATCGGTTGCTCCGCCGTGGTGTTTTGAGCTATGGGAGCATTGTGAATATGTGTGGCGGCAAGGTTGAGCTTTTCAATCAGTTCATCACTTTGGAGTGGTTTTTCAATAAAATCGAACGCGCCGAGTTTGATCGCTTCGATGGCCATCGGAATATCCCCATGACCACTCATTAGGATGACTTCGCAATGTGGCGAGCGACTCTGAATCGCTTCTAACATCGATAATCCATCTAACTGAGGCATTCGAACATCGCACAGAACCACCTGTCGACTATCAGGCGAGAGTGATTTCAGACCACTTTTAGGGTCGGTAAATCCAGTGACGGTGAAACCTTCAAGTTCGAGCATTTCGCCCACGGCTTCTACAACATCCAGCTCGTCATCAATCAGGGTAATACGCTTATCCATCGTCATGCTTTTTCGCCTTGTTTAAGATGTACTACAAACTCACTGCCAAACTCAGGCTGAGAGTGCACCCGTATCGAACCACCAAAATCCTTGATGATATTAAAGGCGATAGACAGACCTAAACCTAGGCCCTTGCCAACCTCTTTACGGGTATAAAATGGGTCAAAAATATGCGGAATATCGTCTTCGATAATGCCTTTACCATTGTCTTTGACCGCTATAGTCACGTTGTTATCAACGCGTGCCACCGATACTAAGATCAGTGGCTCTGATTTGTTTTCTACCGCATCAATGGCGTTACTGATCAGGTTGACCAACACCTGCTCTAAGCGAATCGGATTCGCCCGTACGATCTCATCAGAAGCAAGGTCACAATCGAGCACTATCGGTACCTGACGGTTGGTAAACAGTTCAATCGCATCATTGACAACCGGCATGACTTCAACCGATGAGATTTTTCCATCACTTTTGCGAGAGAAAGCTTTGAGGTGATGCGTCAACGCCGCCACTTTACCGAGGAGCTGTTCGATTTTTTGCAGGTTGTGGGTCGCTTTATCACTTCTCTGCTGCTCTAACCATTTCTGAGCGCTGCGAGTATGGCTGCTTATGGCCGTCAGTGGTTGATTGATCTCATGAGTAATCCCCACGCTTAACTGGCCCAGTGCGGCGAGTTTTCCTGCCTGAATCAGTTCATCTTGAGTCACTCGCAGTTTCTCTTCCGCCACGCGGCGCTCTTCCACTTCTGCTTCGAGCTTTTGATTGGTTTTCTTCACCACTTTAGCTGTAGCCTGAAACACCTGAAGGGACTTCGCCATTTGGGTAATTTCATCATGACCTTTTAGCTCAATCTTTGTATCCAAATGGCCGGTTGAAATAGCGAACATGTCATCACGCAAATTGAGCAAACGTTCCAAAATATTCTTACGAACGTAGAACCAAGAAATACCCGCAGCAGCGATTAGGCTAAACAGTGACAAAGCCAGAGAGAAGGTACGGTTAGAGGCCAGCGAGCGTTGAACATGAGCGATAGAGGAATCAATCTCTAAATTCACATTTGCGGTATTTCGTTCTATCTGAACCGATAGCTGATGAAGATACTTACGACTGTTTTCCAGTAAAAATTCTTGCTGATAATGATGTTCTAGCGCCTGATTCTTTAGCTGAACCAGACGACTTGAACGAGACGCGAGAGTATAGATAACCGATAGTTTTTCATCCAGCGCAGGTAAAGAACTCGCTAAGCCACTTGCCAACCACAGACTAAACCAATCTTGACCCAACTGCTCGAGCCGATAAGTGGTGTAATCCAACTCATTAAAGCTGCCATCGTTATAAAGTTTTTCTACCAAACCCAACTGATAAAACAACAATGCTTTCAGCTGACTGTATTGAAGACGGGATTTTTGCTCTTGAGGAAGACTATCGAGTTCTTCACTCACCTGCTGAAGCAAGGGATAAAAACCTTCGAGCAAATGGCGCAACTCTTTATTGAGTTCACGAGACTCTTCACCACTTTGATACAGTAGGCTAAGGCTGTTGCTCACTTGCATGATGAGATCTTTAAAGTAAGCGTAGTACTCAGGAAAATGTGCCAGTACCCGCCCCATTTCATTGATGCTCTCTTCGACACGTTGCATCGCTTTGCGTCGTTCAAGATTTGAGTCCGCTACCACCAGTTGCGAAGAATCGGTGATCACAAGTCTCACCATATCATTCAACCGAGCCGCTTGCTCCAAAGCTGGGATCTCTTTCTCTTTTAAGTCAACCAACGCTAACTCAAGCCTGTCATAGGTGGTCGAACTGAACAGCGCCAGCAATAGAGTCGTCATCGATAGCATGGCTAACGCGAGGCCAAGCCGCACTTCGATACCGCGCCACTTGAAACTGCCACGACGTGATCGCGGTGTGTCCAATTCGACAACAGAGACGTCAAGATCTCGATCAACCATCTGATTCACTGAGCTATTCCCACTTCATAAGTTTAGAGCCAGCGTTAGAGTCCGCCGCTCAAATTAACAATCCATATAAAACATCACTACATTTTATTAATAAAGTAATGATTACCAGATTTGTGGAATAGGCAGTGAGAAATTCTATCAATCAGGTTTTTCCTAATTGGAAAACGCTTTTTTCTGCGCGTTTCGACACAGTCCCCCCTCTACAGGGGTGCAATCCAGAGCGATAACCACTCGGCCACTCTTTCGATTTAAGCCACCTTTACCTTCTAACTACTCTTGCTTAGTGACACTAAAATAATTTGCATATTTAGTATGGGGAATCCCAATCTTTCGCCTAAATTTAATGGAGTGATCAACGGTAATCTATAAGAGGCGAAGGTATGTTTAAATCGCTAGCATCCAAATTGAGCCAATTAACCCCAGTACAATGGTCTATCACAATGACCCTTTTGATTCTTCCGCTGGCTGGATATCTGTTCTTTCTCCAGCAGTGGGGTTGGTTACTGCTAGTGGTGCTTTACCATGTCATTGTTTTAAACATTATCCGTTCAATGGGTGGCATGTTGCAGCAAATCAGTCAGGCAGCACGCCATCTTTCAGAAGGGGATCTTACCGTTAGAGTTGCTAGCGATGATGATCTCACCGCGCCACTCCTACGCACCTTTAACCGGATAGGTGAAGACATCTCTCGCACCGTTCACGCATTGCGTAAGTCAACCGCTCGTTTGGTCAGCGTCGCGGATACCGTGCAAAAAGACTCTGGGATCTCTAAAGCAGGGGCTGTTGGTCAAAAAAGTGATGTCGATACCGCCCGACAGATCATCGAACAGCTCTCTGAAATCACACACAATGTATCAAGCTATTGCGAGTCAACAGCGTCACTCGCTAATGAAGCAAAAACAAAAGCGGATCAAGGCACCAAAGATATGATTGCCTTGGAAACAGCTCTCGATAACGCCAACCAGCACATAGACAACTCAAACGAACACTTTCAGTCCCTGATGCACGAAACGGCACAAATCAGTCAGGTAATGGAAACCATCAGTAGCATCGCTGAACAAACGAATCTACTCGCCTTAAATGCCGCAATAGAAAGTGCCCGTGCAGGTGAACAGGGCCGTGGCTTTGCCGTGGTTGCCGATGAAGTGCGTTCTTTAGCAATGAGAACCCAACAAGCAACCGAAGAAATAAGACAAAAAATCAACAACTTGCAAGCCAAAACTGACGATGTTTTGGAGACCATGAAGGAAAACAAATCCAGCATGGAACGCTCACTGGCTATCGCATCTGCGGCAGAACACACGTTTAAAGAACTCAACCTACAAATCGATGATGTACGTGAATATGGACAACATATCACGCACTCTTCCGATGAACAGACGAAAAAAACTCAAGATCTTGAGCAGTGCTTGCAACTTATTGCCAACGAGTCAGACAACAACGTCCGAGCGACACAGGAAACCTTACTCGCCAGCATTACCGTAAGAAACCTATCTGGTGAGATTGACTCCCTGCTACACCGTTTTGCGACTGACCAACGACAGATAGACGCAGAGGAAGCTAAGCGAGATAAGTTGATGGAATGGAGCAGTCAGCTGGACATTGGTCTCGAAGAGATTAACCGCCAGCATCAAGCCTTACTGCATTTGATTAATGAGCTATACCACTTACTAAAACATAACTACGGGTTAAGTTCTATCAAACGAGTCGTACAAGGTCTGATTGATTACACGGCCAATCATTTTAAATACGAAGAGGTACTGTTTGATCAAATCGACTACTCACAAACCAAAGAACACATCGAAAAGCACAACCAACTGGTTGCGCAAGTGCTCGATTTCCAAAAGCGAGTCGAACGTGGGGATGACATTGGTGATGAACTGATGAGCTTCTTAAAGAACTGGCTCAGCCAGCACATTATGCATGAAGATAAAGCCTACGTGGACAGCTTTAAAAAGAACAATTTCAACTGACTCGCCCACGGCTCATATGTGCAATAGCCTGTTTCAACAAATAAAAAGGTAGCCTTTCAGCTACCTTTTTACTTTCAATCCCTATTAATCGATGGTTCGACTGAGCCTCAAACTAGCCAGCAATCCTAACACGCCTAGGCTAAAGAACACCGCTAAGTTCAGTGTGCCAGCGTTAGCAAATGCGATCATAGGGTTAGATTCAACCAACACATCTAGCGGCAAGTTTGTGATGGCATCAATAAATTGGCTGACAAGATCCGTGGCAAACAAGTTGCTCGCCAACAGCTTAATCACATACAGAGCGATCAGCATAATCAACAGCGGTGAATTGACCTTTTGCGAAATTGCCATCGCTATGGTGGCAAAAGGCAACAGCGCTAAGCCAACCAGCCACATACGGCCAATAAACTCTAGCCAATGACTTCCAACGTAAAACAACGATTCACCAGTAAAGAACAGAGGGAATTGCTCAGACATCACTAGGTTGATAATCCACATCAAAAAGTCCGCTGCAATAACCAACATTGAGCAAATGACAGGCACCACCAGCAGGCCGAACGCCAACTTCACTGCGTGCATGTTTAAATCGGTGACCGGCATACTGCGCCAGAACATCACACTGCCCTCCTGACGCTCCTTACGCAACGTTTTAGGAAAATAGAGACAGGTAAGCAGTATTGAGAGCAATCCACTAACAACCAAAACTAAGTGACTGAGCTGTTTCCCAAGTTCGAAACCCGACTCAAAGCCATCATTCTGATAGGTCAATTCATAGGTAACATTGCTCTGGATAGTTGAGTTCATCAATAAACTCAACAACAGCACCACGCCACAGATCAGCAAAGCAACAGGGATACGGGTAATGACCTTATGCTCCAACCACTCTTTTTCTAGCATATAAACATTCGCATTCATTACACCGCCTCCTTCTGCAACGCTAAAAACAGATCGGCCAGTTTTACATTGTAAATCCGGTCAACATCTTGCAAGCACTCAGCTTGCTCTGAACGCAGTAGCCAACGTGTAGAGCCTAAACCTCGTTCGCTTGAAAGCGGATTCAACGACTCGATTTGTTCATTCTGATCGTGATTCGTTTCAACAACTACGAATCCTTGGGCAACTTCTTCCATCGACGCCTGCAACACCACTTCGCCACGCTTTAGAATCAACACATCTGTAAGAAGGTGTTCAATTTCAGACACTTCATGACTGGCAATAATCAGCGCGCGCTCGCCATCATGGAACCACTCTAGCAAGTGGCGGTAAAAAGTATCGCGATAAACAAGATCCAAACCGAGAGTTGGTTCATCCAAAATCAACACTTTGGTGTCCGTCGAAATGACGATCGCCAGATGCAACTGGACTTTCATCCCTTTCGACAACGCTTTGATTTTGCTATTTGGTCTAATATCCGTCTTGGCGATCACTTGCTGAGCTTTGGCTAAATCAAAACTCGGATGAACACCGGCGGTATAACGAAGCAGTTGTTCCACCGTCATCCACTCAGGCAACACATTAACATCTGATATGTAGGATAAATGCTGCATCACATTGGCACGCTGCGCCACCGGTTCAAATCCAAGAATCTCGATATCACCACGATATTGATGTGCACCAAGTAAACTTTTGATCAAAGTGGACTTGCCGGCACCATTATGACCAAGCAGGCCTAAGACCTGACCAGGTTTCAACTCAAAGCTAATATTATTTATGGCTTCGTTTTGTCCTTTCACACGACCTGAGTATTCTTTGCTTACCTGTCGAGCACTAATTAATACACTCATTGTTTACCCTCAACGTGCACCGTTAACCGTTCAATAAATTCATTCAGTGGAATATCTAGCTGTGTTAGTTTTGCTGCGATTGAAGGAATTTGTTGTTCAATAAAATCATGTTTCTGAACTGCTTTTAGACGTGCTATTGCACCCACCGCAACAAACATCCCTTGACCACGCTTTTTCTCAACTAGGCCTTCATCCACGAGTAATTGATAGCCTTTCATCACGGTTATGTGGTTGATCTTAAGATCACTCGCCACAGCCCGCACTGATGGCAAAGCCTGACCTTCCAACCAAACTCCCTGCAAAATCTGCTCGGTAATTCGATCGGATAGCTGACGAAAGATAGGCTGTGTTTCGTTCCACTCAGTCATGAATTCTGCCTTATCATTTACGCTTTAGTGATATACATAGGTATAACACTAAAGCAATTCTAATAAATTGCAACAGAAAAGAGGTCTCACTCACGCAACTCGGTCTCTATAGATTCATTCATCCTCAAAACTCGCGAAAGCCACCATTTGTTTTTGACCCAGATTAATAAAAGGTTAACTAGTACCGCAGCAGGAGTCTGAAACCCGTAGAATGCGTGCTCATTTTCGATTTTATCTAAGAGGCGAGTAGTGACACGCGATCAATTTGAGTTGTTGGCCCCAGGGGGAGATATTGACTCTATTAAAGCTGCGATTGCCGCTGGAGCGGATGCGATATACTGTGGGCTTGATCGATTCAACGCTCGCAACCGAGCGACCAATCTAACATTGGCCAACTTAAACGGAGTGCTTCGCCTCGCACATCAGCACAACTGCAAAATCTTCCTGACGCTCAACGTGTTAATTCTTGAGAGCGAAATTCCAGCAATCGTGCGCTTACTCAGCCAACTCAACACCACCAGCATTGATGGCGTCATTGTTCAGGATCTTGGCCTTGGCTACATCTTAAAACATCATTTTCCTGATCTGGATGTTCATGCCTCGACCCAATTGAATACCCATAACGAAGGACAGATCCTATTTCTCAACCAACTAACGGCAAGTCGCGTCAATCTTTCACGCGAACTCAATATCAATGAGATCAGTCACTTGGCTCAGTTTGGTCGTCAGCATAACGTGATGATGGAAGTGTTTGTCCACGGTTCCTATTGCATCGGGTTTTCTGGTATTTGCTACATCAGTTCTGCACGTAACGGAGCATCGGGTAACCGTGGCCGCTGTAGCCAACCATGCCGAGAACAATATCAGCCAACTAACACAGGGCATCACTACCCGCTCAACATGAAAGACAACTCGGCCTTTGGCGATCTTGAAGCCTTAGCAGCAGCCGGTGTGTATTCGCTTAAAGTCGAAGGACGGATCAAAAAATCCCATTATGTTTATACGGTCGTCGACAACTGGCGTCAGCAAATCGATCGCCTGTGTGATGGTGTGGAGCTTTCAAGTGACACGAGAGAGCTTTACACCGTGTTCAACCGAGACTTTTCCAATGCTTTCTTGCAAGGAGATTTCGGTAAATCGATGTATATCGATAATCCACGCGATCACACTGTAAAACATTTCTCTAAAATTTATCAATGTAAGACCGTAGAAGAAGTCCAGCAGGTTAAGAAAACACTGTACGATGATAAAACAGCCATCATAGAAAAAGTCGCAGCCGCCACCGAGAGCTTCAACCTCGAACAAACTGACAATACTGGCAGTAGCCTGAAAGGAGCGGTAGATGTTCCCGTCTTACCACCCTTGGTTCAGGCTGAAGCACTGGCAGCATCGCCAAGGCTATCCGTTCTCATCTCTTCGAACGAAGAAGTCGCACTGTGTGACAACCCAGATATTGACGTGTACTACCAAATACCGATGGGACTAGCCGATGAACTGGAGGCTATGGTGGCCCTTTTTCAAGCCAATCCGAACCTCAAACCTTGGTTTCCAGCGATTTTAATCGGTGATGATTACCAAGCAGCAGGAGCATTTTTGCAAGCCATCAAGCCGCAACTGTTGATCACCAATAACTCCGGCGTCGGTATGCTTGCCAAAACCCTAGAATTGCCTTGGGTAGCAGGGCCACAGATGAACACCGTCAACTCCTACTCATTCAAGTGCTTGCAACAAGAGTTCGCGGCCTGCGGGGCGTTTATCTCTAATGAGTTAAATATGAAGCAGATGCGTCATATCAAACGACCTCACAACATGCGCAGCTTTTACAGCATTTACCACCCAAACACTCTGCTGACCAGCCGCCAGTGTCTATTCCAGCAGACGGAAGGATGCCGCAAGATTATGGTCAACAAAGGTTGCCTCAAGCGCTGTGAAAAACGCACATCCATCATCAACCTCAAAGACAACCCTTATGTGGTACAGAAGCACAGAGGTAGCCACAATTCGATTTACAGCGAGCACAATGTACTCAATCTTCAGGTGCTGACAGACTTACCACATCTTTTCACAGATGTACTGATCGATCTTCGAGATATTGAGACTGAAACTAGGGTTAGAGTCAGCAAAGAAAACCTGATTGATGCGTTCTTGGCGAACCTCTCTCAGCCAAGTGAAGAACTGACGGCTCAGCTGGATAGAATGGTTTTCCCAACAGCGAATACACAATACTGCAAGGGCATCTAACCGTCAGGACAGGCTTGAATCCAAATCAAGCACTGACTACAATAACGCACTTTTTTTACGGACTTCAAGGTCGCAAACATGACAGATACAGCTAAACCAGCTCTACCAGATCGCCTATCAGGTAACCCACGCAGCCCTTTCTTTGTCAAAGAGTGCTTCGATCACCAAATCGGTATTCGTTTCAAAGGTAAAGAGCGCACTGACGTTGAAGAGTACTGCGTTAGCGAAGGTTGGATTAAAGTCGCTTCGCCAAAAGCAAAGGACCGTTACGGTAACCCTATGCTTATCCAACTTAAAGGCGAAGTAGAAGCGTACTACGTATAAGCTGAACCAAGATTTACACTATAAAGCTCGAGTCCGACTCGAGCTTTTTTATTTTCAGCCCTAAACCACCTACTTCAGTAGGTGGTTATCATCCGTTTCGGCTTTGCCTGTAAAACTACTCATGCTAAATGCGTCTTTGATTTTTCCAGAAGTCAAAGAGGACAAATAACATGAGTAGATACAATCAAGCT
>NZ_JATABI010000045.1:0-37349 GCF_036533795.1 Vibrio sp. M250220
GAGGAAATTATACGCAGGTATGTCCGACATCAAGATCGTGTGGGAAAGGAAGAAGAGGAGCGTCAGATGCGTCTTGGGTTAGAAAACTAACAGTGAGCCCCCTTTTAGGGGGCCTTTCAAAGCCACCTGCTATGCAGGTGGATTTTTACATGTATCTGAGACTAGATCAGGATTGTCGCAAGTCCGAGGAATACCGACAAGCCAATGACATCGGTGACGGTTGTTAGAGCCATTCCCCCTGCCAGTGCTGGATCGATATTCATTTTCTTGAGTAGGATCGGAATGGTTACACCGGCAACACCAGCAACAAACAAGTTGGTTAACATCGCTGCCGAGATGATTCCACCCAACATCCAGTTTCCTTTCCAAGCAACGACAATACCACCGATAATCAATGCCCACATGATGCCATTGAGTAGGCCGATGGCCGCCTCTTTCATCAGTAGTTCACGCTTGTTGGAATCACCGATATGGCCAAGCGCTAGACCGCGGATCACCAGAGCGACGGTTTGGTTACCAGCAACCCCGCCCATCGAAGGCACAATGGTCATCAACACGGCGATCGCGGCCATCTGATCGAGAGTGGCTTCAAACATATTTGAGACCGATGCCGCAGCAAGAGCAGCAAGAACATTAGCACCTAACCAAATACTGCGTTTTCGTGCTGATTTTACCACTGGGGCGAAAGTATCTTCGTCATCATCCATACCCGCCATACTCATCATCGAGTGTTCTGCGTCTTCACGAATGACATCGACAACGTCATCGATAGTAATACGTCCGACAAGGTGCTGCTTGTCGTCGATTACAGGAGCTGAAATCCAGTTACGACGTTCAAACAAGCTCGCTATGTCTGAGTCGCTCATCGTTACATCGATAGCTTCGTCGGCATCTTCCATCACATCACTGACTTTGACGTCTGGTTGCGTTGTGATGAGTGTTGTGATCGGCAGTTCGCCGATCAGTCGGCTCTCTTCATCGATAACGTAGAGTGCGTCAGTAGCTTCCGGCAACTCGCCTTTCATGCGCAGATAACGTAATACAACGTCGACATCGACATCACCACGAATAGTGATGACGTCGGTGTTCATTAAACTACCGGCGGTGTCTTCTGGGTAGGAAAGGGCAGTTTCAACTAATAGACGCTCAGCTGCGTCCATTTGAGATAAAACTTCTCTTGAAACATCATCGGGTAGGCTTCGAAGAACGTAAGCGACATCATCCGTCTCCATACCTTCGGTTGCTTCTGCCAGCTTTTCTGGTGCCATTCTAGACACTAGATCGTCTTTCACATCCTCATTCAGTTCATCGAGGATTTCACCATAATCTTCTGGGTCGGTGAGCTGCCAAAGAACTTCACGGCTTTTACGAGGTGATGCTTCTAATAGATGGGCAATATCTTCCGGTTCCATGTCCTGCAATTGACGACGGACATGGACAAAACGGCCATTTTCTAGCGCTTCAGTAACTTCTTTCAGGGCTTGGTGAGCTTGATCGAACTCTATTTGCTCTGCCATTGATTCCCCCTGACTCTATATTCATACAATACTATGAATAGTAACCGAATTTTAGGATGGATTTAATAAGTTAATGTGAAGAAAGGTCATTTAGTTAGAGCATTTACGAGGATTACTCCTCTTCATCAAACTTATCTTCAATAAGATGACAGACTGCTTCTAACGCGGGATGAGCATCGTTTCCCTCGGCACTAATGGTAACGTGCTCTCCCTGAGCTGATTCTAGCATCAGCAGCCCCATGACACTATCGGCAGTGGCTTCTTTACCTTCATGGTTTTGGATCGTCAGAATGGCGTCGTAAGATTGGGCAAGTTCAACCAGTTTTACAGCAGCACGAGCATGAAGCCCAAGACGATTTTGAATTAACACAGTACGACTTTGCTGCTGCATAAACTTATTCCTTATGATTTTTCTCTAATGAGGCATGGCGTATTTGTACTTGGTGTCCCATTTCGGCAAAGTACTCGCCAATTTGCTGAGTAAGATAGACGGAGCGGTGTTTTCCGCCCGTGCATCCAATCGCTACGGTTAGGTAGCTACGATTATTTTTCTCTAATAAGGGTAGCCAGTCTTCAATAAATTTTTGGATCTGACGTTTCAGTTCCATAACCTCTTGGTGACCTTCTAAGAAAGACTTAATAGGGGAATCTAATCCTGTTAGGGGGCGTAAATCTGGCTCCCAATGTGGATTGGGTAAGAAGCGAACGTCGAAGACATAGTCTGCATCACTTGGGAGTCCATACTTAAAACCAAATGACTGGAACACCATGACGAGGTCTTTACGCTCACGACCTTCAACTCTCATGCGCACGGTTTCGCTGAGTTCGTGTAGAGATTGGTTGCTGCTGTCGATGACCAAATCGGCATGTTCTTTCAGCGGGGATAGAATACATCTCTCTTTTTCGATCGCTTGTTCGAGTGAAGTATTGCCCAAACTCAATGACAAGGGATGGATTCGACGAGTTTCGCTGTAGCGTTTAAGCAATGTGTCTTTGTTCGCATCTAAGAATAGAACGCTAACATCCGAGTCTTGCTTAAGTTTAGCCAGTACGTCTTCAACAAGATTCGGCTCAGTGGGCAGATTACGAATATCGATGCTGACAGCAACGTTTTGCTTACTGGACTGAACTGTTTTGACGAAGACTTCGAGCAAATCGACGGGGAGGTTATCAACGCAGTAATAGCCAAGATCCTCGAGAACTCGCAATGCGACGCTTTTTCCAGCGCCTGATTGGCCGCTTACAACGATGAGACGCATTATTTATTGACCATTATGTCGTAAAGTTCTTGATCAGACTGAGCCTTGCGAAGCTGTTTTAGGATCTGCTTATCGTTTAAACGCTCTGCCATACTAGAAAGGGTTTTTAGGTGCTCTTTACATTGCGCGTCAGGCACGAGAAGAGCAAAAAGTAGGTCTACGGGGCGGTTATCGATAGAATCAAATTCAACCGGAGATTCACATTGCAGTAAAACTGCAACTGCTTTATCGCTGGACTGCATACGAGCATGGGGAATGGCAATTCCATTTCCAATGCCAGTACTGCCAACTTTCTCGCGACTTAGCATACATTCAAATAATTCAGTTGAGTTTTGACCTGTCTGTTCAGCAACGAGTTCACTGATTAGCTCTAGGGCTCTTTTTTTACTAGTACATTGAACTGCACTTTTCGTGCAGTTCAATGTAAGGATTTCGCTTAGTTGCATGGTTTTAGTGGGCGTTTAGCTTTTCTTTGTGCTTGTTGAGCTGTCGAACAAGTTTGTCGACGAGCGAATCTATGGCTGCATACATGCTTTCATCGTCAGAAGAGGCATGAATTTCACCTTGGTTAACGTGAAGGGTAGCTTCTGCGATTTGACGTAGTTTTTCAACTTTTAATACAACATGTACGCTGTTGATGTGGTCGAAAAAGCGTTCTAGCTTTTGAAACTTTTCGTTTACGTAGTCTTGCATTGAATCGGTTAGATCAACGTGATGGCCATTAATATTGATTTGCATAGACTTTCCTTCTCGGTTTTTAGGCCTTATAGCAGGCGTTTGCGCTGACTTGATGGTGCAATACCTAGTGACTCTCGGTATTTAGCGATTGTTCGTCTAGCGACCTGAATCCCTTGGTCAGCGAGTAGAGCAGCAATCTTGCTATCACTAAGTGGTTTGGCACTGTTTTCGGCAGCGACAAGCTTCTTGATGAGGGCTCGAATTGCAGTTGATGAACATTCTCCGCCATTGTCAGTACTGACATGACTTGAAAAGAAGTACTTCAATTCAAAAATGCCACGAGGGGTATGCATGTACTTTTGCGTCGTCACCCTTGATATGGTGGATTCATGCATGTCGACTGCGAGAGCGACATCATTCAGCACCATAGGTTTCATGGCTTCTTCTCCATACTCAAAGAAATCGCGCTGATGTTCAACAATACACTTAGCAACTTTGAGCAGAGTCTCGTTTCTACTTTCTAAACTTTTAATCAGCCATTTTGCTTCTTGCAAATTGCTGCGAATATACTGACTGTCAGCACTGTTGCCTTTACCTAAGGCCGCATATTGCTGGTTTACTTTCAGTCTTGGAACTGAATCTGGGTTGATCGTTACAACCCACTTACCGTGATCTTTGTAAACTGAGACATCAGGAATGACGTATTCAGCGTGCTCTGAAGCAATACGGCTCCCCGGTCTTGGATCGAGCTGCTGAACGAGTTTGAGAGCTTCGCGTATCTCCGCTTCTTTCAGTTTAGTCTCTTTAATGATCAGTTTGTAATCTCGATTGCCTAACTGATCAATGTGATGGGTAAGAATTAATTTCGCTTCTGCGAGCCAAGGAGTGTCTTCAGGATAAGTGGCTAGTTGCAGCAGTAGACAGTCCTGCAAATTAACGGAGGCTACACCGAGAGGATCAAATTGTTGGACACGCTTGCGTACAGCTTCAATTTCTTCGATCTCAATTTCTTCGTTATTGAAATTTTCTAAGATCTCTTCAGTGGAAACGGTTAAGTATCCGTAGTCATCAATGGCATCAATTAAGGCGAGAGCGATGGTTCGATCTGTTTCACTAAATGGCGTTAGGTCAAGCTGCCAAATGAGATAGTCTTGCAAAGACTGGGTGGTTTCACCTTGATAAACAGGAGTATCATCGTCGAGAGCAATGCCTGTACTGCCGGTATTCGCGCTATAGACATCATCCCAAGTGGTATCAATGTCGAGGTCGTTACTAATTTCAGATTTTTCGATGAGTTCAGAACTGTCTTTGACGTCGGGTTCCGCGGTATCTGCAAGTTCTACCGTAGGCTCTTTTTCCTCACTGCGGGTATTGTCTTCAACCGTTGGTTCGTCATGGGCCTCTTCTACCTCAAGTAGAGGATTTGAATCCAATGCTTCTTGAATTTCCTGTTGAAGATCTAGCGTTGACAGTTGCAACAAACGTATTGCTTGTTGCAATTGAGGAGTCATCGCTAACTGCTGTCCTAGCTTGAGTTGTAATGAGGGTTTCATTCAGTATTGCTTGCCTTCATGCTGGAGAATCTTACCGTTCTTCCCTTTAATCATAGACGGAATTGCTCGCCGAGATAAACTTGTTTCACTTGTTCGTTGTTAAGCACTTGCTCCGGTGTACCTTCTGCAATCAGGTGTCCTTGACTTACAATGTACGCTTTTTCACATACATCAAGCGTTTCACGAACGTTATGGTCAGTGATCAAAACGCCAAGACCACGATCTCTCAGATGTTCAATGATCTTTTTGATGTCGATGACCGAAATAGGGTCAACGCCAGCAAAAGGTTCGTCCAACAAAATAAATTGTGGATTGGCTGCAAGTGCCCTTGCTATCTCAACTCTTCGACGTTCACCACCAGATAATGCCATACCAGCGCTGTTGCGTATGTGCTGAATGTGGAATTCTTCCAATAAATCTTCCAACTTGTCTTGGCGCTCTTCTCTCGTCATTTCCTCACGAGTTTCGAGAACCGCCATGATGTTATCTTCCACTGAGAGTTTGCGGAAAATAGACGCCTCTTGTGGAAGGTAGCCTATCCCCATACGTGAACGGCTGTGCATCGGTAAGATACTGATGTCTTTATCATCGATAGTAATTGAGCCTTCATCACGAGCGACCAATCCTACAATCATATAGAAGGATGTTGTTTTCCCTGCTCCGTTAGGACCAAGCAGGCCAACGATTTGGCCTGATTCTACTTGAAGACTTACATCCGTTACGACGGTTCGATTGCCATAGGTTTTCGCTAAGTGCTCAGCTTTAAGTATTGCCATAACTATTCTTGTACTGCTTGTGGCTGAAGAACGGTAGATACGCGGTCACCTTTCTCTTTACCGTCAGCAATCAGCTTTTGAGAAGAGATTTTGTAGCGAATCTTAGTACCGCGGATAACACTATCGTCTTGAGATAGCATCGCTTGATCTATCATGGTTAGTTGATCATCGACCATGACATAGTAAAGCTCTTTTGCTTCACCATACAGAGTTTTGCCATCGTCAGTGAGCTGTGAGAACGTCGCCAGATTGCCGTAGCCTTCAATCTCTTGGATTGAGCCATCTTTCGGGTCACGAGTCACTATCACTTTGTCTGCGTTAATGTTGATACTGCCTTGTTTCAACTTAACGTCACCGATAAATGTGACTTTGTTGCTTTGCATATCGAGCTGTTGACTGTCAGAGTCGATATAAACTGGCTGTTCCTGGTCTGTTGATAGCGCCAATGCTTGGCTAGACAGAAATAAACAAGAAATCAGACTAAGGTGTGAGAGTTTCATATCTACCTTGTACGTGCTTGTATAGGGTTGCGTGATTATCGGCAAAATTGCCTGTCATTGCTTGTCCCACTGTTTCAAATTGAGGCCCAACCATAATGACTTGGTTGTCTGCCCAAAAGTCTCTGCTGTCCAACTGAATATTCATGATATCGGTGGACAAAGTGTCAAAACCTGATTCTGGAAGTAAATTGCTTGCTAGGACGTTCTCATAAAGCGTTAAGACATGCTCTTTGGTCAATACGCCACGCTCAGCCGTTATCTCCCACTCTTGAGTGGTACCTTCTTTATAAACCTTCAAAACCGGTTGGTTAAAAATTGTGTCACCACTTTTTGCGTAGTGGTCGAGATTTACCGATGTAATCACGTAGCTGCGGATACCACTTTCAGTGTAAGAGGTATTTTCTAAACCTTTTCCGCTAAACATCGGTAGCTCTGTATCTGGCTCTACCTGAATATCATAACTCTGCTGTTGGTCGAAAAGATAGTAAGCAGACCAGCATATTATGAAAGTTAGGATCAGATAGCCAATACGAGAAAGACTCATATACTTAGACCTTTATGAACATCAAGTTCGTTTCGTGCTTGAAGGATGAGGTCACAAACTTCTCTTACTGCACCATGTCCACCTTTAATTACGGTGACATAATTTGCTCTTTTTGCCAGTAGCGGATGCCCGTCTGCGACACAAACCTTGAGTGCGACTTGCTCCATTACGGGCCAGTCAATCAGGTCATCGCCAATATACCCGGTATGCTGTGGCAAGATATTGAGTTTATCGCAAATGTCTCGATATGCTTTTACTTTGTCGTCTTGACCTTGGTATATCAGTGAAATACCAAGCGCTTTCATTCGATTTTCGACAATTTGCGAACGGCGACCAGTGATGATGGCTATTTTGATACCAGCATTCATTAGTGATTTTACGCCATAGCCATCTCGAGTATGAAAAGTTTTAAGTTCTTCACCCTCGTTGCCCATGTAAATTAAACCGTCGGAGAAGACGCCATCAACGTCACAGATAAGCAATTTAATTTGTTTGGCAATTTCTAATGTGGATTGTTCCACTGGTTGATATAAAGTTTCAATCATTTTCGACATTACATCACTCCGGCTTTTAGTAAATCATGCATGTTAAGGGCGCCGACAACTTTGCCGTTTTCGCATAGCACCAAACCATTAATGCTCTTATCTTGCATGAGATTAAGTCCTTCGGCCGCAAGCATATTTGGTTCTGCAATGGTTGGATTAACCGTCATAACATCGCCGATCAGAGCGGTATGAATATCAATGCGTTTGTCCAGAATTCGACGTAGATCCCCATCGGTAAAAATACCGATCAGTTGCTGGTGGTCATCAACCACAGCGGTCATTCCTAGACCTTTCTGACTGATTTCTAGTAATGCCTCACGGACAACGGTGCTGGGAGTTACCAGAGGAAGGCTATCGCCAATGTGCATGATGTCTGCCAGTTTTAGCAGCAACTTGCGACCCAGCGCTCCACCTGGGTGTGACAGCGCAAAATCTTCAGCAGTAAATCCGCGAGCCTGCATTAATGCCATCGCCAACGCATCGCCCATAACTAGAGTGGCGGTTGTGCTTGAGGTTGGAGCAAGCTGAATAGGGCATGCCTCTTTTGGCACTGTGATTTGGAGATGAATATCTGACAGTTTTGCCATATTTGAGGCTGGCTTGCCTGTCATACTAATAATTTTAATGTTGAGTCGCTTCAATACTGGGAAAAGACTCAAGATCTCAGAAGACTCGCCTGAGTTTGAGATAGCAAGAACCACATCACCGGGTTCAATCATACCGAGGTCGCCATGAGCCGCTTCACCCGGGTGGACGAAGAATGCCGATGTGCCTGTACTGGCTAATGTTGCGGCAATCTTGTTGCCAATATGGCCAGATTTACCCATCCCCATGACAACGACTTTGCCTTCTTTATTCGCACGGATTAGCTCACAAGCATTGATAAAGTCGTCGTTGATGTATTGGTCGAGTTGTTTTAGGGCCTCAACTTCGGTTTGTAAAACCTCTAGGGCAGCTGAGCGATAATCAAACATAAATACTCCGAGATGAGGTTAAGCAGTCATATTCATGATGAGGTAGGCTTGGTAGCCAATGAAACAGCAAAACAGCACTGCGCCTTCAGCACGGTTGATGCTACGAGATTTGCCCAGTGCCATTACAACGAGCAGCAAAGATACGCCAAGCATGACCCAAAAATCACGGCTCATGGCAAATTCACTCAAGACTGAAGGGTTGAGGATACCTGGGATCCCCATAACCGCTAAAATATTAAATACGTTTGAACCGATGATATTACCGACGGCCATATCGTCTTCGCCTTTCATCACGCCAGCAAGGGAAGCAGCCAGTTCTGGTAGGCTCGTTCCTACTGCGATAATGGTCAGTCCAATGACTAAGTCACTCATTCCGAAGTACTGAGCAATAATCACCGCATTGTCGACCAACACATCCGCTGCGAGAGGTAACACAATCAGACCTATCACTACCCAGATTGCCGCTTTAGCGTTACTTACGCCCTCTGGTACTTCAGACTCTTGTTCTTCGATAAGAACATCACCGTTCTTTTTCTCATTGCGGCTAATGCGAAGCATGGCAACGATGAATGCTGCAAACAGTACAAAAAGAAGAATACCTTCATAGAACCCTAAATGGCTGTCCCAAAGTAACACACCAGCAAGGATAGTGACGCCAATCATGAGAGGCAGTTCACGTCTTAGTACAGCAGAACTGATAGAGAGCGGCTTAATAAGCGCAGTTATGCCTAGTATTAAAGCAATGTTGGCGATGTTGGAACCAAGTACGTTACCTACAGCAGTATCCGTTTTTCCATCGAGGGCTGCGGTTGCTGAAACCATCATCTCTGGTGCAGATGAACCCATTGCTAGGATAGTCATACCGATCACGAGTGGAGATATTCCCACGTTTCGCGCTAGAGCTGCAGCGCCAAATACCAGTTTATCGGCACTCCAAACTAAAAATACCAATCCAATAATGAGAAACGCAACGGCTTCGAACATGATGATTCCTAATCAATATACAACGAGAGAATTTAACCGTTAATTTTGACGGTTTGGCTATTAAAAGGGAAGCGCTTCATTCAATTAATTGTTAACCAAATTGTCTATTTGATTAGAGATGCCTTGAGTTATTGGGATTGCCAAGAATATTCGAAGATCTCACAATTAATCGAACAGTGCTTTAAATTGTAAATGAATGTGCTTATGATTGCCCATTCATAAGGGAAAGGGTAATAGCTCAAGATGGAATCCGAAGACCTAGTTACAATAAAGCAGCTCATGTTTTCTCGTGGAGAGCGCAAAATATTTGATAACGTTAGCTTGAGTGTACCTAAGGGAAAAATCACCGCTATCATGGGACCTTCTGGCATTGGTAAAACGACACTGCTACGTCTTATTGGAGGTCAAATCTACCCAGAAACTGGCGAGATCTGGTTTGACGGTCACAACATTCCATCGCTTAGTCGTAAAAAGCTCTACCAAGAGCGAAAAAAGATGAGCATGTTGTTTCAATCGGGGGCTATGTTCACCGATTTGTCTGTTTTTGACAACGTTGCCTTTCCTCTACGTGAACATACAAATTTGGATGAGTCTCTGATCCGCACTTTGGTGCTACTTAAACTAGAAGCGGTGGGGCTGCGTGGTGCCGCTTCACTGATGCCGAGTGAACTGTCCGGTGGTATGGCAAGACGAGCGGCACTCGCTCGAGCTATCGCGCTAGACCCAGACCTAATCATGTATGATGAACCTTTTGTTGGCCAAGACCCCATCACCATGGGTGTGCTCGTTGAACTGATCCGCAACCTGAATCAAGCACTCAGTGTGACATCCATCGTGGTTTCACATGATGTTCCAGAAGTAATGAGTATTGCCGATTTAGTCTACATACTGGCAAATGGTAAAGTCATTGCTCATGGAACCCCTGAAGAGCTACGTACTAACCCAGATCCACAAGTGCAGCAATTTCTTGTAGGGGATGCCGACGGCCCTGTACCATTCCGTTATCCGTCTCAACCTCTAGCTGAGGAGCTCTTCTTATAATGGCAGGCTTAGCAAATTTTGTGGCTTCTGTTGGTCGTCGCGCCTTATCCGTAACAGAGTCGTTTGGTCGTGCAAGTTTAATGCTATTCGGTGCTTTAGCGAGTAAGCCACAGCCAGTTAAAAACTTCCCATTGTTGGTAAAGCAACTTTATACAGTCGGTGTTCAGTCGCTGATCATTATCGTGCTGTCTGGTCTATTTATTGGCATGGTACTGAGCTTACAGGGTTACGTCATTCTGGTTGATTTCGGTGCTGAAGGGGCGTTAGGTCAAATGGTGGCGTTGTCATTGCTACGTGAGTTAGGACCTGTCGTCACGGCTTTGCTATTCGCCGGTCGTGCAGGGTCAGCCTTAACGGCCGAAATTGGTTTGATGAAAGCAACAGAACAGCTTTCCAGTATGGAGATGATGGCGGTTGATCCACTCAAACGAGTGATTGCACCACGATTTTGGGCGGGTGTGATATCTATGCCTCTACTAGTGATGATTTTCATGGCTGTCGGTATTTGGGGCGGTCAACTTGTCGGGGTTGATTGGAAAGGAATCGACCACGGCAGCTTCTGGTCAGCAATGCAAGCCTCCGTAGAGCTTGGTCAGGATATTGGTAACAGCATGATTAAGAGTATCGCTTTCGCAATCACTGTTACTTGGATAGCTTTATTTAATGGCTACGATGCGATACCTACATCTGAAGGTATCAGCCGTGCTACAACACGCACCGTAGTCCACTCTTCTCTTGCTGTACTTGGTCTAGACTTCGTACTAACCGCATTGATGTTTGGGAACTAATCATGCAACAAACTCGAAAGATTGAATTATGGGTCGGTAGCTTTGTTCTTGCCGGAATTTGCGCAATTCTGGTGATGATTTTTCAAGTCGCTGACGTGAAAGGGCTAGGCTCTAACGATACTTATACACTCAAAGCTGAGTTCGACAATATTGGTAGTTTGAAGGTTCGTTCACCGGTCAAAGTGGGTGGCGTGGTTATCGGACGTGTCGCGGCGATCAACTTGAATAGTGAGTCTTTACTACCCGTTGTTACCATGGCGATCAATAGTAAGTACGATCAGTTCCCAGAGACATCTAGTGTGAAAATCCTTACTTCTGGTTTGATCGGCGAGCAGTATATTGGTCTCACACCAGGCTTTGTATTTGACGATGAGCAGATGCTGGTGGAAGGGGACTATATTGAAGATACTAAGTCTGCACTTGTACTTGAAGATTTGATTGGACAGGTTCTTTACAGTGTAGGCGGCTCTGATGAGTAAGGAGATAAACATGTTGAGAAAGTTAGTACTTACTCTTCTGGCATTTTTTGTCACATTTAATGTGGCTGCGAATGAAATTGATAAGACTCAGCCATATGACATGATGAAGCTGGTCTCTGAGCGTGCTTTTGAGCGACTCAAATTAGAGCAACCACTGGTTCACCAAGATCCAAACTATTTGAAAGTGATTGTTGAAGAAGAGCTTATGCCTTTCGTCAATGAGAAATACGCAGCACTCAAGTTACTGGGCCCTAATTTAAAAGGCGCTAAACGTGAAGATGTGAGTCAGTTTATCGTCGCATTTCGCTCTTATCTCATTAGCTCTTACGCTCAAGTGCTTACTCAATACACGGATCAGACCATTGAATTTGGTCCTGAAGCGAAAAATAGTGCGGACAAAAATATTATTGGTGTCAAAGTGGATATCGTTGATTCGCCAAGACCCAACATTAAGCTCGAGTTCAAGCTAAGAAAAGATAAGAACACGGGTGAATGGCAAGTGTTTGATATGATTGCTGAGGGTATTAGCTTGCTCTCTAGTAAGCAATCTGAATGGAGTACTAAGCTACGTCAAGAGGGCATTGCTGCTGTTGCTGATGAGCTAGAAGCACTGTCTCAGCAAGCTATTCGCTTTGAGAGTAAAGCTCAATGATGCATCCGCAGTGGCAAGTGATCAGTGAGCAACAATGTGCCTTAAACGGCAACTTGGACAGAGACACAGTGCCTGCCCTATGGGCACAGCTACAGAGGTTCAAACCAACTTTGAGTGAGGTGGAGTTGTCGCTAAAGTCGGTTGAACGAGTCGACTCGGCAGGAATGGTGATGTTAATTCATCTAATAGACAATGCAAAAAAGCAAAACTGTCATATAATGCTCAGTTTCGTGCCGAATGAATTGCGCACATTATTTCAGCTAAGCAATGTAGAACAAATCGTTGCTAAGCATTTAAAGAATACTTCAGGGGTGAATTGTGGATAGCGCAAAAGTACAACAGATTTTAAACGAAGCACTGAATCTAGAAGAGCTGCACGTCAAAGGCGAAGGCAGTCATTATGAAGTCGTTGCTGTTGATGCTTGCTTCGACGGAATGAGTCGCGTTAAAAAACAACAGCTAATTTATGCACCACTGATGGAATATATCCAACGAAATGACATCCACGCTGTTTCTATTAAAGCTTACACTCCTGCAGAGTGGGCTCGTGATAAGAAGTTGATGTCACTGTAAGGTTTAAAAATGGAAAAGTTTCGAGTTATAGGTTCTAAACAGCCTCTAGTAGGTGAAGTGACCATCTCAGGTGCCAAGAACGCTGCACTACCAATTTTATTTGCTTCTATTCTTGCTGAAGAGCCAGTTGAAGTAGCCAACGTTCCACGTTTACGTGACATCGACACAACGATGGAGCTATTGGGACGTCTTGGGGCGAAAGTCGAGCGTAATGGGTCTGTCCACGTTGACCCTAGCAGTATCAATGAATACTGCGCGCCTTACGACTTAGTAAAGACGATGCGTGCATCTATTTGGGCATTAGGTCCACTAGTGGCGCGTTTTGGTCAAGGTCAAGTTTCATTGCCGGGTGGTTGTGCGATTGGTGCACGTCCGGTTGATCTCCATATTCATGGTCTAGAGCAGTTGGGTGCAACCATTACTCTTGAAGATGGGTATGTGAAAGCCAATGTTGATGGACGCCTGAAAGGCGCTCACATCGTGATGGACAAAGTCAGTGTTGGTGCCACCATTACAATTATGTGTGCGGCGACTTTGGCAGAAGGCACGACAGTGCTGGACAACGCAGCACGTGAGCCGGAAATTGTCGACACTGCTGAGTTCCTAAATAAACTTGGGGCAAAAATCTCAGGTGCAGGCACAGACACAATTACAATTGAAGGTGTTGAGCGTCTTGGTGGTGGCAAACATTCAGTTGTTGCTGACCGTATTGAAACGGGTACCTTCCTCGTTGCAGCCGCTGTTTCTGGTGGCAAAGTCACTTGTCGCAATACGAAAGCACATCTTCTAGAAGCCGTTTTGGCTAAGTTAGAAGAAGCGGGTGCTGCGGTAGAAGCGGGTGAAGATTGGATTTCAGTCGATATGACAGGTCGTGAACTCAAGGCGGTAACGATTCGTACGGCACCTCACCCTGGTTTCCCTACTGATATGCAGGCTCAGTTTACTTTGCTTAACATGATGGCAAAGGGTGGCGGCGTGATCACAGAGAACATCTTTGAAAACCGCTTTATGCATGTGCCAGAGTTAATGCGTATGGGCGCTAAAGCTGATATCGAAGGCAACACAGTCATCTGTGGTGACGTTAATGAGCTAAGTGGTGCTCAGGTCATGGCAACCGACCTTCGTGCCTCAGCGAGCTTAGTGATCGCTGGCTGTATTGCTCACGGTGAAACTATCGTTGATCGTATTTATCACATTGATCGTGGTTACGATAAAATTGAAGATAAATTATCTGCTCTTGGCGCAAATATTGAACGTTTCCGCGATTAGAGATAAAATCAGCTAACGCTTGTAAGCCGAAACGCGAGTTTCGGCTTTTTTATGAAAAACAGATCAGGTAAAGTTTGGGTCAATTAAAATGATTCCCCGCTGATCTTGGAGAACCACAATGATTGCACTACTACGTGTATTGGCTGTTGCGATTTTTGCAATTGTGATGTTTGTGTTTGGTTGCGGCTACTGTTTATTGAGTCCACGTAATCCAAAACACGTTTTTACCTTTGGTCGCCTGTTTGGCAAGATGTCACGTATTTTTGGCATCAAACTTGAGTTGCGTATCCCTGAGGATGCTTATGAGCGTGGTCAGCATATTTATATCGCTAACCACCAGAATAACTGGGATTTGTTTACAGTCTCTTCTGCGGTTACGCCAAAAGTCGTGACGGTGGGTAAAAAGAGCCTTGCGTGGATGCCTCTGTTTGGTCAGCTATATTGGCTAACGGGGAATATCTTAATCGACCGCGCTAACCGTTTAAAGGCGAAAGGCACCATTGATCAAGTGGTTGATAGCATGAATAGCACTGATGTGTCAGTCTGGATGTTTCCTGAGGGCACTCGCTCACGTGGACGTGGTTTGCTGCCATTTAAAACGGGCGCTTTCCATGCCGCCATTGGCGCTAAGCTACCCATTATTCCTATTGTGTGTAGCTCAACGTCAGGTATTAAGCTCAACCGCTGGAATAACGGCCATGTTATCGTAGAGATGCTGCCTCCAGTGCAGGTCGATGAATACGGTAAAGAGCATGTACGTGAACTCGCAAACACTTGTCGTGAGCAGATGGAAGCGAAGCTTGAAGCGCTTGATGCCGAAGTGGCAATGCTAAATCAGCAGCAGGGCGTAAAAGCCTAACGTTATGTGCGTGATAGGTATGTATAAACCAGTAGATGCAAATCTACTGGTTTTTTTATGCGTCGAGAACAGTGATCATTTCACGGCAATACCCACATCAAGATTATCCGGCCAGTCTAAAAAGCGTTGAATATTATCGCCTTTAAAAATGCCACCATGCTGTGGACATAGCATATCAATGTTGAACTGGCGCACTGGGGAGAGGAGACAATTTCGTTTCAGTTGATATAAAAAAGCCAAGTCTTTCGACTTGGCTTTTTAAAGTGGCTCCTCCTGCTGGGCTCGAACCAGCGACCTGCGGATTAACAGTCCGTCGCTCTACCAACTGAGCTAAGGAGGAATTATTCTTGGTTTTTTCTTTCTACATTAAGAAAGAATGGTGCCGACTACCGGAATCGAACTGGTGACCTACTGATTACAAGTCAGTTGCTCTACCTACTGAGCTAAGTCGGCACACTAAAAGTGGCTCCTCCTGCTGGGCTCGAACCAGCGACCTGCGGATTAACAGTCCGTCGCTCTACCAACTGAGCTAAGGAGGAATTATTCGTTTTGAAAGAAATGGTGCCGACTACCGGAATCGAACTGGTGACCTACTGATTACAAGTCAGTTGCTCTACCTACTGAGCTAAGTCGGCGTATCAATTTCTTTTCGTTGTTGAAGTCTTATCGAGACACCAACAAATAAATTGTGGTGCCCGGAGGCGGAATCGAACCACCGACACGAGGATTTTCAATCCTCTGCTCTACCGACTGAGCTATCCGGGCGACGAGGTGTATTAAAATGCTTTTCGTGCTTTAGGTCAACATGAAAATGCAAAAAAAATATCGTTTGTTGTTTTTCTATACTTAATGGGCTGTTTTTATCCATTTTGGATAAGAAATGTATAGAGAGCAAAAGGCGTTATCGTAAAAATCGACCGGAATAGTGAGGGGTAAAGAACAAAAAAGCACGCGAAGAGGCGTGCTTTTTGTTGCTCCAACGGTTTTTAGTGCTTAACAGTAAACTTACTTACCCAATTTTCTAGTTCATTGGCTAATTGAGCTAGGCTTTGTGTGCTGTTGTGACTCTCTGTGACTACGCTACTTAGCTGATTGCCGCTATCTTCAATCATATTGATACGTTGAGAAATATCGTCACTCACTTGGGTCTGTTCTGCCGCGGCAGTTGCAATTTGATGACTCATTTCGGTAATAGACTCCAGAGCGACAACGATCTGTTGCAAAGCCGCAGAGGCATTTTGAGATTCTTCAACGGTGCTTTCACTGGTTTCCGCACAGACTTCCATGGTGCTAATGGCATTGCGCGAGCCTTGCTGAAGGTTATTAATCATCAGTTGGATCTCTTTGGTACTGTCTTGAGTTCGTCCTGCTAAGTTACGTACCTCATCGGCAACGACTGCAAAGCCTCGGCCTTGTTCACCCGCTCGTGCCGCTTCAATGGCTGCGTTCAGTGCCAGCAAGTTTGTTTGTTCTGCAATATCACCGATTACATCTAAGACTTTAACAATATTATTAACGTCGCTGTCTAAATCAGCGACTGCTTTGCTCGCGGTACCCAACTGGCTAGCTAAGCCTTGGATGTTATCTACGGTGTTGTGAATCAGTTGTTGAGTATGCTGGCTTTGTTTATCTGCCTCTTCAGTATTACGCGCTGTATCACTTGCCGAGTCAGCAACGTTGTTTGCCGAAGAGGCCATTTCAGTCATTGCTGTTGCAATCATGGCGGTCGATTGTTGCTGAGAATCGGTTAATTGAGCGATGGTCGCAGAACGGCTTTCTACGCTCGCTAGCTCATTACGAAGCGCATGCATAGATCCGTCTAGATTGCTGACCAATTGCGCTAGTGACTGACTCATTTGCTGAACCGCTTCGTAGATACTTCCTGGAGCGGCCTTAGAAGCGAACGACGTTTGAATGGTACCATTGGCGACTTCTTGCACGGCTTTACGTACTTCTTGAGGTTCACCGCCTAATAGCGTGAGCATACGACGAATTGAGAACACCAATACGGCTAAAATAGCCCCCGCAATGATCAAACAGAGAACTAACTGCCATTGTGCCGTTGCCCAGAATCGAGCGTTGACCTCATTGAAACCTATCCCAGTGCCAACAACCCATCCCCATTTAGGGGTCTTTTGTGCAATAGAAAGTTTACTTTCAATGCTGCCATCGGCCTGTTTTTGCGTCCAAGTGTATTCAACGATCTGGCCTGTTTTACGACCTAAAACGTCTTGAATAAGTTGTCCGACACTATTGCCGTTACCATCTTTGAAATCATGGAAGCTGGTACCATGTAGCTGAGGGTCTAATGGTGTTGCTACAAACGTCATATTTTCATCGGCGACATAAACGTATTCATTATCTTTGTAGATATTGTTTCTCAATAGGCGAGTGGCAATGGCTTTGGCTTGTTGCTCTTCTAATGTGCCGTCGACGACCATTTTCTCCACTTCGCTTAATATGCTGTAGGCACTTTTAAATAGCTCAGTAACTCGTTGTTTGTTATCAAAGTTGCTGGCAACACGCAGAGTCCATAACCCAGTAGCCGTTAAAGCGAGTAGAGCAATCAGGATAATTCCTGATAATAAATAAGCTTGTGTCTTTAGTTTCATTTCATTGCTCGCAAATTGATCATTCTGAAATTTAAAAGGGACAATTAGGTGTAGTCTATTTGTCTTGTCATCTTATTGCAGAACAGATTAAATATTTATCTGCTAGGGGATTGAATATATTTCGCACCTAAAAAAAGTCACTAAAATTGATAACTCTGGTGTATTGAAATGTGGCAAGTGAGTACAAGTTAAAGATTTGGTTGCAGTAACCGGATAGCATGGGTGAGGTATAGCGTGGAAATAGAAGTTGGCGCGCTAGAAATGAAAAAAGCCAAGTCTTTCGACTTGGCTTCTTAAAGTGGCTCCTCCTGCTGGGCTCGAACCAGCGACCTGCGGATTAACAGTCCGTCGCTCTACCAACTGAGCTAAGGAGGAACTATTATGTTTGTGTCTTACTTCGTAAGTACACCAAATAATGGTGCCTCGAGGCGGAATCGAACCACCGACACGAGGATTTTCAATCCTCTGCTCTACCGACTGAGCTATCGAGGCAAAAGAATGGTGCCGACTACCGGAATCGAACTGGTGACCTACTGATTACAAGTCAGTTGCTCTACCTACTGAGCTAAGTCGGCACACTGTATTCTTTATGCTTTTGTTCGTGTTGTCACTTTCGTTAAGACACCAACAAATCAAATTGTGGTGCCCGGAGGCGGAATCGAACCACCGACACGAGGATTTTCAATCCTCTGCTCTACCGACTGAGCTATCCGGGCGACGGAGCGCTATTAAACGGATTTTCGCTCTTGCCGTCAACTTGTTTTTAGAAAAAAATTCAAAAAAGTGGTTAAGTGCCGATTATTTAGCCGTTTTTAATGATTGTGTTTTACCTGAGTTAAAATCCTTTTTGAATTTGGTAACTTTTTCTAAGTAACGACGTGCTTCGGCGTTAGGGTGCTTTTTCGTCAGCGCCCAATAAACCTGATTGGGTTGCAATGAGTTGAGGTTGTTCATCGCACGTTTGCGGTCATTACGGTTGAAAGTGTTCAATACACCACCAGTACCACCGTTGTATGCTGAAATCATGCTGTACTCCAACGAAGTTGGATGGTTCACGTCTTTCAAGTAACGATTTTTCAGGATGTAGAAGTAGGCAGTCCCAGTATCAATATTGTTTTCTGGGTTAAACAAGTACTCGGGTGTCGGCTCTCCTGAGCGTTTTTTGACTAACTTAAATACGTCTCGCCCTGCTGTTTTTGGTACGACTTGCATTAAACCATAAGCGTTTGCCCAGCTTACGGCATAGGGGTTGAAGCTACTTTCTGTTTTGATGATGGCGTAAATTAGGTCTTCGGGTATGTCGTACTTGCGTGATGCTCGTTGAACGATGTCTGCATATTTGTAGCTACGAATTTCAAACTGTTCCGCTACCATCGGAATTTCGACGTAATAGGCTTTCTTAAAATCTACGTCTTTGACTTTTAGCTGGTTGGCGATCAGATAATCTGCGAATCGATTCGCTCGCCATGACCACTGAATAGGCTTGTTATCTTGGTCAACAACTTGTTGATAAAGAAATGGTTGGCCTTCCAAAGTGATTTCTTTAGAGGAAAAAAGGTCGACGTTTGCGGGATCATCTGGTGTCAGCAAGGTCGTTATGATGGCATTTTTTAGATGTGCCTTAGGATCCGTAGGAGAGACGGTTTCGATAGTAATCAAGCCTTTATCGAAGTTTACTTCTGAACGACTAAGATAGTTATCTATGTATTTTACGTAGTTACTTTTGCCCGCAAATTTAATTTCGTTGCGTCCCCAACGCTTTTCGATGTTGCCCGAAAAGCTGTTGATCAGTGCATCAAGTGCCGCTGTGTCTTTTTCAAACTGACCGGGTAGCTGAGCGAGATTTTTGGCAAAACGGTTCGTCGGTTCATAGTTCACATCATACAGGTTTTCAACAAACTCTCGGCTGCAACCTGTTAATGACATCGCGAGAAAAAAATACGCTAACTTCTTCATATATCTCCTAAAAAAATGACATCACTGCTGGCAATGATGTCATTTTTCCGTATCTCAATTCAGGCTAGGGTTACTCGCTAGGCGGAGTGTAGCCTTCAATATGGACTTCTTTACCTTCAAACAGGAAGTTAACCATTTCAGTTTCGATTAACTTACGGTGTTCAGGATCCATCATATTGAGTTTTTTTTCATTGATCAGCATGGTCTGTTTGTGTTGCCACTGTGCCCAAGCTTCTTTAGAAATATTATCAAAAATACGCTTTCCTAGTTCACCCGGATAAAGCTGAAAATCAAGACCATCAGCTTCTTTTTGTAGTCGAGCACAAAATACAGTGCGGCTCATAACGACTCCTTAAAATATGATTAACTTTGAAGTTCAAAAGGCAAGCTTTCCAGTAATTGCTTAACTGGCGCGGCTAAACCGATCTCTTCAGGTTGCGATAAGTTATACCAAAGACCTTTGCTTCCTTCCATTACCACATTGGGTTGCTTTGATAGGTCTACCAAAATTGGTGTGATATCGAGATGATAATGGCTAAAGGTATGGCGGAATGCGATCAACTGAGTCTGGTCTTTGATTGTATCCTCAGTAACATTACGTATATCAAGCTGATGGACGATATTGTCATCTTCAGCTTCAGGAAAACAGAACAACCCACCCCAAATTCCAGATTGAGGGCGTTGTTCCAGCCACACATGATTGTTGTGGTGTAGCATGACAAACCACGTTTCCTTAAACGGTTTCTCTTTTTTAGGCTTCTTACCTGGATAGTCGAGTGGATTACCCTGTTTGTTGGCAAGGCAGAAAGACTCGATAGGGCAGAGGGTACATTTAGGCTTACTGCGTGTACAGACCATCGCCCCCATATCCATCATCGCTTGGTTGTATTTGTCGACATCAACTGAGGGGGTGTGTTGTTCTGCATATTGCCACAATTGATTCTCAACGTTTTTCTGTCCCGGCCATCCTTCTACCGCAAAGCTCCGAGCTAAAGTTCGCTTAACATTGCCATCCAAAATAGCGTGTGGTTGCTTGTAAACGGAAGAGAGTATGGCGGCAGCAGTGGAGCGTCCAATTCCAGGTAATGCGTTCATCTCTTCAATGTTTAGTGGAAACTCTCCACCATATTGTTCGGTAACGACTTTTGCTGCTTTATGGAGGTTTCGTGCTCTGGCGTAGTAACCAAGTCCTGTCCACAGGTGTAAGACTTCATCTTGTTCCGCATTCGCGAGATCTACTACGGTTGGAAAGCGTTGCAGAAAACGTTGGTAATAGGGGATCACAGTGGCAACTTGGGTCTGTTGCAACATGATTTCAGACAGCCAAACGCTATAGGCGCTCTTGTTTTGCTGCCAAGGTAGGCTCTTACGTCCATAGTTTTCATACCATTCGAGGATGGCGCTGGCGAAAGGGGTCACGACTTGCTCTGTTTATTTTGTTATCTAATCTTGCAAAATTGCACCATAGTTTATGGGTAAAGTACAACCGATAAACTGTGTGGAATTAGCTAAAAAACTTGCACCAGTGGCAATTCTTTGGATAATCACAATCCCTTTGAGTCGAGACCAATTTTTAGACAGGCAAAATCATGAGTGAAGTGACCACTAACGAGTACAACGAAGACGGTAAATTGATACGCAAAATTCGCAGCTTTGTTCGACGCGAAGGTCGTCTGACCAAGGGTCAAGAAAACGCGATGAATGAGTGTTGGCCAGCAATGGGTATAGATTACCAAAATGAACTTCTTGATTGGAAAGAGGTGTTTGGTAACGACAACCCTGTTGTTCTTGAAATTGGTTTTGGTATGGGGGCATCGCTGGTTGAAATGGCGAAAAATGCACCTGAGAAAAACTTTATCGGTATCGAAGTACATAGCCCAGGTGTTGGTGCTTGTTTGTCAGATGCGCGTGAAGCGGGTATCACTAACCTACGTGTTATGTGTCATGACGCGGTAGAAGTGTTTGCTAACATGATTCCAGATAGCAGCCTCGCCACTCTTCAACTGTTCTTCCCAGATCCGTGGCACAAAAAGCGTCACCATAAGCGCCGTATCGTTCAGCTAGATTTCGCTGAAATGGTTCGTCAAAAGCTGATTGAAGGCGAAGGTATTTTCCATATGGCAACTGACTGGGAAAACTACGCAGAGCATATGATTGAAGTGATGAACCAAGCGCCTAGTTTTGAAAACATCGCTCAAGATGGTGACTATATTCCACGTCCGGATGAGCGCCCGCTAACAAAATTTGAAGCACGTGGTCATCGCTTAGGCCATGGCGTTTGGGATATTAAGTACAAACGCGTAAAATAATTGTCCAACGTTATTGGCTGGTTAAGACGGCCAATCGCGCTGACGTGAAGAGATTTAAAAAGCCAACATTGATGTGTTGGCTTTTTTGACCCTATAAGAAAATAATAATAACTAATTGATTTTAAAGGTTACTGATGAAGCCGACACAAGAAATCTTAATAGAAATCCTCGCTGAGGTTCGCCCTCTTATTGGGCAAGGTAAAGTCGCTGATTATATTCCCGCATTGGCGAAAGTGCCTGCGTCTAAGCTAGGTATTGCTGTATTTACCAATCAAGGTGAAGTGATTAAAGCGGGGGATGCTGATGAGGCGTTCTCGATTCAATCCATCTCTAAAGCGCTGAGTTTAACCTTGGCAATGTGCTTATATAAGCCAGAGGAAATTTGGGCAAGAGTCGGTAAAGAGCCTTCAGGTCAGGCATTTAACTCGCTGATTCAGTTGGAAATGGAACAGGGTATTCCACGTAACCCCTTTATCAATGCGGGCGCAATTGTTGTCGCGGATTTGCTGAATAGCCGCCTCTCTGCACCTCGCCAGCGTTTGCTTGAGTTTGTTCGTCAGTTATCAGGCGATACACTTATCTGTTATGACAAGGTGGTAGCCGCCTCTGAGATGATGCACAGTGACCGTAATGCGGCTATCGCATATCTCATGCGTTCTTTTGGTAATTTTGAGAACGATGTTATTCCGGTGCTCAATAACTACTTCCACGCCTGTGCACTTAAGATGAGCTGTGTCGATCTGGCCAAAACCTTCAGCTACCTAGCGAATAAGGGCTCATCAGTTCAAACTGGCAAACCAGTGATTACGCCAACTCAAACTAAGCAGTTGAATGCCTTGTTGGCTACCTGTGGTTTGTATGATGGTGCGGGTGAGTTTGCCTACCGAGTCGGTATGCCGGGTAAATCTGGTGTAGGAGGCGGTATTATGGCAGTTGTGCCAGGAGAAATGACCATTGCAGTTTGGTCGCCTGAGCTAGATCCGTCTGGTAACTCGTTAGCAGGTACCAAAGCGCTGGAACTATTAGCAGAGCGTATTGGGCGATCGATATTTTAGAACGGACTCCGTCCTTCGAGATGCTAGAACGCTTCGCTCCGAGAATCGAGTTCGGGCTGCGCCCTTCAAGAGGAGCTTGTGGTGAGCGAGTCGAAAGTTGCAGGCAGTGCTGGCTAAGATTTAATTTTAATTGTCTGATTTTTAAAGGAAAGGGTTGGTGCTGTGTGTCAACCCTTCAAAATTTTCTCGCTTCTCGCTTCTCGCTTCTCGCTTCTCGCTTCTCGCTTCTCGCTTCTCGCTTCTCGCTTCTCGCTTCTCGCTTCTCGCTTCTCGCTTCTCGCTTACTCTTCCGCCATAAACGCTTCAAGTAAGTCATTCAAAAATAACTTTCCTTTCTCCGTTATCTGCCAGTGAGTGCTTGTCTCTGTGAGATAGCCTAGTCCAATCGCCCAGTTAATCGTCTCATCAATCGCCTCGAAACCAAGCCCTGTGGTGTCGAGAAAATCCTGTTTCGGACATGCTTCGATCAGGCGGAATCGATTCATAAAGAATTCGAAGGGGCGATCTTGTTCGCAGACTTCCGTTTCGTCACTCAAGTAAGGTTTGACCATATTGTCATACGCCGCTAGATAGCCTCGCGGATGTTTGACTTTTGTGGTTCTAATAATGCGACCATCACTAAAGCTTATCTTTCCGTGAGAGCCACAACCAATACCAAGATAATCACCAAAACGCCAATAGTTGAGGTTATGCTGGCATTGATAATCAGGTTTACTGTAGCCGGAAATCTCGTACTGAACGTAGCCTGCTTCGGCTAACTTTTGGTGTCCCAACTCAAAAATATCCCACAAGTCATCGTCATCGGGCAAGGTAGGCTGCTTGTAGTAGAACATGGTGTTAGGTTCTATGGTTAGCTGGTACCAAGATAAATGAGGAGGATCGAGTTCGATCGCTTTATCGAGATCGGCCAGAGCTTGATTGACAGACTGATCCGGTAATCCGTGCATGAGATCGAGGTTAAAGCTACTAAGACCGATTTGATGAGCCAGCTTAGCCGCATTGACCGCTTCATCCTTCCCATGAATTCGACCTAGCTTCTCAAGTTTTTGCTGCTCGAAGCTTTGCACACCGATGGAGATACGTGTCACTCCCGCTTTTCTATAGCCAGCAAAACGCTCCGCCTCAATCGTGCCAGGGTTGGCTTCCATGGTGATTTCTATGTCGGGTTTGAAAGGGATACGAGCTTCAATTCCTGATAGAAGTGCAGCAATTCCTTGTGCCGATATCAGACTAGGAGTACCGCCACCGATAAAGATCGAGTGTAGCGGGCGCGGGTTATCATTGATCTGGTAACGCTCAATATCTGTGTCTAAATCTTGTAGCAGTGCTGCGATGTATTCATTTTCTGGGATCTCAGCCTTTAGAGCGTGAGAGTTAAAATCACAGTACGGGCACTTTTGTACACACCATGGGATGTGTACATAAAGACTTAGTGCTGGTGGGATAAGTTTGCTCATTGTCTATCGTTGACTGAGTAGTGATTAAAGCGGTTGTTCAGATAGAGTCGCGAACAACTGTTTGAGCGCTTTTCCGCGATGTGAAAGCTGTTTTTTACGTGCAGGTTCTAACTCAGCAGAAGCGCAGTTGTCTTCTGGTACGAAAAAGATTGGGTCATAACCGAAGCCATTTTCGCCGTGAGCTTCAGTGAGAATTCGTCCCTCCCACTTTCCGTGACAAACGACAGGAGTTGGATCATTTTCATGGCGCATTAACACGAGTACACAATGGAAACGAGCACTGCGCTGTTCTTCTGGCACCTCTTTCATTGCGTCGAGCAGCTTCTCAAGGTTTTGTTGGTCACTTGCACCTTCGCCAGCATAGCGAGCGGAGTAGATACCAGGGGCACCTTTGAGGGCGTCTACTTCTAAACCTGAATCATCAGCAATGGCAGCAAGACCGGTTTCTTTTGCCGCGTGGCGCGCTTTGATGATCGCATTCTCGATAAATGTGGTGCCAGTTTCAGCAACTTCAGAAACGTTGAATTCGCTTTGGGCTAGCACTTCAAAACCAAAATCAGACAGTAGGTCTGCCATTTCGCGAACCTTACCTTGATTACCTGTCGCTAATACAATCTTGCTCATTGGATTCTGTCTCTTTGATGAACGAGAGTCATGCCGTTTGGCCATTACTCTTCTACGTAAAATTTCTGGGTGAACTTTAATCTTCCTGTGCCCTTAATGCCAGCATTAACATCCAAATCGAATGTCAGTTGTTCCTCTTGTGAAATAGGAAACTCCGCTAAGTAGTAAATAGCGTCGCCTTCCTGCACTTCGCGAAAGTTGAGCTGGCGAGTCTGGCCTAACAGGTTTTTGCTGGTACCGGCGATTTGAGCGGTAATGGCGGGTTTTCCTGCTTGCGAATTGTCTAACACACTGATGTTAAGGATCGCAGAATAGGCGTTACGTTTGAGCTCGTAATTCCTGGCAACCTGCGCCGTTAAAAAAGTAGAGTTGAAGGCAGAGTAGTGTACCTCAACATCTTTGATGTTTTTGAACTGACCAGCCCAGCTTGGTACAGCAAACAAGCTGATGAGTGCGAGTGTGATCCATTTCTTCATTGGGCTTCCTTCTTAAATTCGTTTCATTGACGAGTGATAAATAAAAAGCCATCAGATGATGGCTTGTACCTCATTGGGTATTTGTATTGGAGAACTGACCCTGACTTGTTTATGTCGGCCAAGTTCCCCTTTTTCTATGGTGATGAGTCCTTTGGCTACCTTGAACTGCTTTGCAAGGTACTTGCTCAGGTGAGCATTGGCTTTCCCATCCACCGGAGGTGCGGTTATTGCTACCTTGATCTCTTCACCATGTTGCCCAACGATCTTGTCTCTGCTTGCCTTGGGTTGGATGTAAAGGCGAAGAATCAGATCCTCGCCGTCAAACCAAGCTGCTTGTGACATTATAGCTGATACCAGATTGGGCCAATAAGGTCGCCCATCAGAAAGTTAGCGAATTGTAGAGCAATAAAAAGTACTAACACACTCAAGTCAAAACCACCCATCGCTGGGATAACGCGACGGATAGGTGCGAGCATAGGTTCAGTAAGCTGATGGAACACGTATTCGATAGGGCTGCGACCTTGGCTCACCCAACTTAGGATAGCGCGGATTAATAGCACCCAGAAAAGTAGGCCACCCGCTGCTTTAATCAGTGACAATAGACCTAGGAATAGGAAGTCTGCACTGAAGGATACTGAGCCATTCGAAGCGATCAGAACCAGTGCGACGAATTTCAATACGCACAGTAGGTAGGCGAACAGAATTGTTGCTAAGTCTAGGCTGCCCGCAGATGGGATCATTCGACGTAGTGGAGCAATAACAGGCTGAGTTGCTTTTACAATGAATTGTGAAAACGGGTTGTAGAAGTCTGCGCGGGCAGCTTGCAACCAGATACGTAAGATCACCACCATGATGTAGAGATCAAACAGGGTGGAAATCAGAAAACTCATTGAATTCATAGGTGACCCTTATTTTCTAGAGCGTTGTGCTCTGGTAATTAAAACAGTTTTTCCATCTCTTCAGCGCGAGCAACGGCCGCCTGCATAGCTTTCGCTACTATATCTGAAAGTTGATGTTGATTGAATGTTCTTAGGGCTTCAGCCGTTGTGCCCCCTTTGGATGTCACGTTTTCACGTAGAATGGACAGTTCTGTGTCTGGGTTTTCAACGACCATGCTTGCCGCACCGAGCGCTGATTGTTGCACGAGCAGACGAGCTGTCTCTTTATCAAAACCTTGAGCGATGGCTTCTGCCTGCATGGCTTCCATAAACAAGAAAAAGTATGCAGGCGCACTTCCAGCAGCAGCAATGACGTTATTGATGCCAGATTCTTGCTCAACCCAACACACTTTGCCTACCGCTTGCATTAACTCAGCAGCAAAAGCTTTGTCTAGCGCTGTTACGTGTTCAGGAGCAAACAGACCACTCATTCCTAGTCCCAATTGTGATGGTGTATTGGGCATGACACGAACGATATTCAATGGACAACCGAGCATTTCGTTTAGACGTGAACACTGGATACCAGCCGCAATTGAAATCACCAACTTTCCTGATAAGTCGATGCTTTGCAGTGGGCGGCAAACCTCTTCCATCATCTGAGGTTTAACCGACAGTACAATGACCTCTGCTTGTTGTGCCGCTGAGAAATTGTCGCTGGTGGTCTGGATACCATAACTTTGCTCTAATGGTAAGCGACGTGTCTCAGATGGGGCTGTTGCTGTGATAAGTTCTGCTGGGTAACCATCTGCGATTAAGCCAGACACAATGGCTTTAACCATATTGCCTGCGCCGATAAAGGCAATCTTCTTGTGTTCCATTAGTCTTTGTATCCTTTCAACAATTTATGCTTTGTTACTGTAATCGCGAGCACCAAAGATAGCGGTACCGATACGAACCATGGTGCTACCTGCTTCGATAGCGGCTTCCATATCACCACTCATGCCCATCGACAAGGTATCGATGTTTTGATCAGGAAAATGATGCGCGAGTTTCTCTTTGAGCGTTGCTAATTGAGTAAATGCCGCCAGTTGTGACTCATAGTCTGAAACATTAGCAGGGATTGACATCAATCCTCTTAAAGTGAGGTTCGGAAGCTGAGAAATCAACTCAGCAAGAGCAAAGATTTCATCGTCGTCAATGCCGGACTTTGATGCTTCGCCACTGGTATTTACTTGAATCAGAACCTGAATCGGCTCGAGGCCTTCTGGACGCTGATCGTTGAGACGTTGAGCTATCTTAGTTCTATCGACGGTATGTACCCAGTCAAAGCTTTCTGCAACATGGCGCGACTTATTGGACTGTATTGGGCCAATAAAGTGCCATTCTAAGTTCAGTTCAGGGTGATGCTGAGTGAAGTGGGCGACTTTATTTGCCCCCTCTTGGACGTAGTTCTCTCCAAATGCGACTTGCCCAGCTTGAGCAGCTTCAAGGATAGCTTCGACAGGCTTAGTCTTGCTGACGGCGAGAAGTTGCACTGAGTCCCGACCGCGTCCACACTTTTGTTGTGCGACCTCAATCTGTGAGGTGATCTGTTCAATATTTTGTTGAATACTAGTCATAGCAGATTTTACTTAAGGATTTTAAATGGATATCGCTGAATTACTGGATTTTAGTGTAAAGCATAATGCTTCAGATCTACATCTTTCTGCTGGAGTATCTCCAATGGTAAGGATAGATGGTGAAGTAAGAAAGCTTGGCGTACCAGCTTTTAATCATGCGGATGTGCATCGATTGATATTTGATGTGATGAACGACGCTCAAAGAAGCGAGTTTGAAGAGCGACTCGAAGTCGACTTTTCGTTCGAGTTACCTGACGTTGGGCGATTTCGTGTCAATGCGTTCAATCAGGCTCGAGGCTGTGCAGCGGTGTTCCGTACCATCCCTATGACGATTCCGACCTTAGAACAGTTAGACACTCCGCCCATCTTTGAAAAAATTGCCAATATGGAAAAAGGGTTGGTATTGGTGACTGGGCCAACGGGCTCTGGAAAATCGACCACGCTCGCAGCGATGGTGGACTACATTAACCGTCACCACAACAAGCATATCCTCACGATTGAAGACCCGATTGAATTTGTTCACAGCAACAACAAATGCTTAGTCAATCAGCGTGAAGTCCACCGTGACACACACAATTTTAGTAACGCTTTACGCAGTGCTTTACGCGAAGACCCAGATGTTATTCTGGTCGGGGAGTTACGAGATAAAGAGACGATCAGTTTAGCGCTAACTGCGGCCGAAACCGGTCATTTGGTGTTTGGGACTCTGCACACTAGCTCGGCGGCAAAAACCATTGACCGCATTATTGATGTATTCCCTGGTAGCGATAAAGAAATGGTGCGCTCAATGCTCTCTGAATCATTGCGAGCGGTTATTGCACAAAAACTGCTGAAACGTATTGGTGGCGGGCGTACAGCTTGCCATGAAATCATGATGGCGACACCTGCAATTCGCAACCTTATTCGTGAGGATAAAGTCGCACAGATGTTGTCTGTGATTCAAACCGGAGCTGCTCATGGGATGCAGACCATGGAGCAGAATGCCAAACAGTTGATAGCACAAGGCTTGGTTGAGCCAGATGAAGTTGCTAAGAAAATAGAACTTGAAACGTCTATGTTCTGATTGAGTGGAAACGGTATGGATATTGATGTTTTTTTAGAGCAGATGATCGATCAAAAGTCGTCAGATCTCTATATTACGGTTGGGGCTCCGGTTCTTTATCGTGTGGATGGTGAGCTGCGTCCCCAAGGTGATAAACTTTCACATGCGGTGGTGAGTTCCTTGCTTGAAAGTATGATGGATAGAGAGCGCCAGCATGAGTTTCATGCTAGTAAAGAGGCTAACTTTGCTATCGTCCGTCACTTTGGACGATTCCGTGTGTCGGCTTTCTATCAGCGAGAGCTGCCCGGCGCCGTTATTCGCCGAATTGAAACAAGGATTCCCACCTTTGAGGAACTCAAACTTCCTGAAGTATTGAGAGAACTGGCTACCGCTAAGAGGGGACTAGTTCTAGTCGTTGGGGCGACGGGGTCGGGTAAATCGACCACCATGGCGGCGATGACTGGCTATCGCAATACTCATCAGTCGGGGCATATTTTAACGGTTGAAGACCCGATTGAGTTTGTTCACGAGCATCAGCGCTGCATTGTGACTCAACGTGAAGTCGGTTTAGATACAGAAAGCTATGAAGTTGCATTGAAGAATTCGTTGCGTCAGGCTCCTGATATGATTCTGATTGGAGAAATACGTTCGCGTGAAACAATGGAATACGCAATGACATTTGCTGAGACAGGCCATCTCTGTATGGCGACTCTGCATGCCAATAATGCAAATCAGGCTCTTGAACGCATTTTACATTTGGTACCCAAAGAGCAAAAAGAACAATTCCTGTTCGATTTGTCGATGAATCTTCGTGGTGTGATTGGTCAGCAACTGATTCGAGATAAAAACGGTCAGGGTCGTCATGGTGTCTTTGAAGTGTTGCTCAACAGTCCAAGAGTTTCTGATCTTATTCGCCGTGGCGACTTGCATGAGTTAAAAGCAACTATGGCTAAGTCGAATGAGGTGGGGATGCAAACCTTTGATCAGGCACTGTATAAGTTAGTAACCGAGAATCAAATTAGCGAGGAAGATGCACTTTATAGTGCAGATTCGGCCAATGATCTCAGAATCATGCTTAAAACGCAGCGTGGCAATGGTTCAAGTGGCAGTGCGTTGAGTAATGTTAAGATTGATATGGATTAGGGGGGATAAGAACGCTTCGCTCCGAGATCGGGCTTCGCCCTACGAGAATTTAGAGCGGACTTCGTCCTTCGAGAGGAGCTTGTGATGAGTGAGTTGAAAGTTGCAGGCAGCGCTGGCTAATATTTAAGCTTAATTGTCTGAATTTAAAAGAAAAGGGTTGAAATGCACTGTCAACCCTTCCTAGATTTTCTCGCTTCTCGCTTCTCGCTTCTCGCTTCTCGCTTCTCGCTTCTCGCTTCTCGCTACCCGTATTGCGCCTCAAACCAGCTTTCAAGAATGACGACCGCTGACTGGCAGTCGACATTCCCTTTGCTTAGTGCTTTGTAGCCACCCATTTCGAACAAGTCTGCGCGTGCTTCCATGGTTGATAAGCGTTCGTCATGCAGTTCGACGGCTAAGCCAAAACGGCCATGTAGGCGGTTAGCAAACTTCTTCGCTCTTGGTGTAATGGTTTCAAGATCTTTGCCATGCAGGTCGGTAGGCAAACCCACCACTAGTAGATCCGGTTGCCACTCTTTGATTTGCTTTTCGATGTCATCCCAATTTGGGATTCCATCATTAGCTTTAAAAGCTTTCAACGGAGAAGCGGTACCCGTAATTTCCTGTCCTATCGCACTACCAATACTTTTAGTGCCAAAGTCAAATGCCATAATTGTTCTAGACATGTTTCTCTTCGTTATTGTTGTTACGCGTGGCCAATATCACTAGAAAGTTGGGCGACATCAATACCAAGCATCTGTACAGCCTTTTGCCAGCGTTCATTGATTGGAGTATCGAACATCACATTGGGATCCGCCTCAACCGTTAACCATGAGTTCTCTGACAGCTCTATCTCTAGCTGACCAGCTTCCCAGCCAGAATAGCCCAATGCGACCAGATAATGGTGAGGTTCAGCTTCTGTCCCGAGTACACCTAGAATATCACGAGATGTAGTGACGGAGATTTTATCCGTCATCTTGATGCTGGATTCATATTCGTCTTTAGGCTGGTGGAGTATAAAACCACGATCTTCCGAGACTGGGCCACCGTTGAGTACAGGCTTGTCTAAGCTGTCGGTTAAGAGTTTCGGATGAATTGACTCGACATCGACTTTCTCTAACATTTTGCCGATGGTGATGTCGATAGGAGCATTAATCATTAAACCCATCGCCCCATCTTCGTTGTGTTCGCAAACGTAAATCACGCTGCGCTGGAAGTAGGGATCTTTCATGCCCGGCATTGCCACTAAAAAATGGTTGGTTAAATTCATAAACACTCCCACTTAAATATGGGCAACCCTATAGGTTGCCCTAACAGTTTAGGCGTTTAGTCGACGTTCAATGGCGTCCATGAGTTTGCCAGTGATCGACACATCAAATGCCGCTTCGATTTCACGAATACAAGTTGGGCTGGTTACGTTTATCTCTGTTAGCTTGTCACCGATGACGTCTAAGCCAACAAATATCAGCCCTTTTTCTTTAAGTGTAGGCGCTACAGCTTCAGCTATCTTTTTATCTGTCTCACTAAGTGGTCTCGCTTCACCTGTTCCGCCCGCTGCCAAGTTGCCACGTGTTTCACCTTTCGCAGGAATACGTGCCAAACAATAAGGCATTGGCTCGCCATCTACGACTAGGATGCGCTTGTCACCGTTGCTGATATCAGGAACGAATGTTTGTGCCATTGCGTAGTTTTGACCGTGGTTGGTCAAGGTTTCGATGATCACAGAGACGTTAGGATCGTTCTCTTTGACGCGGAAGATAGACGCGCCACCCATGCCGTCTAGAGGTTTTAAGATCACGTCGCCATGCTGTTCACGGAACGCTTTAATTCTTTCTGCTTTTCGAGTCACTATTGTGGTTGGAGTAAGTTCTGGGAACCATGCAGTGAACAGTTTTTCGTTACAATCACGCAGGCTTTGTGGCTTGTTTACGATCAGCGTACCTTGCTCTTCTGCACGCTCTAAAATATAGGTTGCGTAGATGTACTCAGTGTCAAATGGAGGATCTTTACGCATGAGAACGACATCGAGCTCGGATAACTCGATGGTTTGCTCAGATTTAAACTCGTACCAACCTGTTGGATCTTCTTTAAGTTCTACGATCTTGGTATCTGCGATCGCAACACCTTGTTCAAGGTGAAGATCGTTCATTTCCATGTAATGGATCTGATAGCCGCGGCGCTGCGCTTCAAGCATCATGGCAAAGCTAGAGTCTTTTTTGATGTTAATGGACGAAATAGGGTCCATCACAATACCTAATTTGATCATTGTCTTTCTCCGTTTAACCAAGATCGCCGAAACGAACTTGCAAGGCTGTAATTGCCGTAAGGGCTGCTGTCTCAGTACGTAAAACACGTGGGCCGAGCAGCGTCTCTTCGAAATTGTACTTTTCCGTCATGCCGATTTCTTCAGCGGATAAACCACCTTCAGGACCAATCAGTAGACGCACTTTTTCTACAGGCGTAGGTAAAGTATTAATCGAGTACTTGGCGCGTGGATGTAGGTTGAGTTTTAAGCCGTCATACTCTTCACCACACCATTCCTCAAGCTGCATGACAGGGCGAATCTCTGGTACTGTATTTCGACCACATTGCTCACACGCACTGATTGCTATTTTTTGCCATTGAGCGAGTTTCTTCTCAAAGCGTTTTTGATCGAGTTTCACGCCACAGCGCTCAGAGATTAGGGGAGTAATGGTGTTCACACCTAGCTCAACAGACTTTTGAATGGTGAACTCCATCTTATCACCACGAGAGATGACTTGACCTAAGTGGAGATCTAATGGTGATTCACTGCTACGCTCAATACGTTCAGTGACGTCTACTTCCACGGATTTTTTGCTCACATCACTGATGAGTGCCGGAAACTCTGCGCCACTCCCGTCAAACAGCAACACTTGCTGACCTTCCTTCATTCTCAGCACTCGACCGATATGACCAGCTGCTTCTTCACTTAGTAACAAACGTCCAAGCTGAGTTATGGTTTCTGGGTGATAAATTCGTGGGATTCGCATTGTATTTCGACTTCCGGCAACAGATTTTGAGTTAACTTCTAACATGGATGCTTTGCATTGAAAAAACAAGGGGCAAGCAGAGTTTCCAGTGCTTTACTGAAAACTCTAAAGGTATTTAACGCGCTTGGCAGGCTTCGTAAACAAACGGATTGTGATTGCCTTGAATTTTGTCGATGCGTCTATCTCGTTCACACTCCCACTTGTCTACTGGAAACTGCTTATTCCAAGCATTCATAAGATTACGTTGTTGCTTGGACAAATTGAATCCATATTCTTGGCTCATATAGAGATAGGTTCTTGCGATGGCGCCTTTGGCACGATCTGGGGGCATTGCTTTACGTTCCTTGAAATTGACCTGCATTTCACACTGGCCATAGGTGACTCCATCGATACCATTCCACTGGCTGAAATTGAAATTGGAACGATCACCGTTCACCTCTCCTATGGCTGGCGTAAGGTTGTGGAGGTCAGCTTCCATCTGACGAAACTGTTTGTCATTCTTGGAACAATTTTTCCTTCCGCCGTTTTGCCAACATTGGAGTTGGTGACCAAATTGCCAGGCAGGCACAACATGCTCCCATTCGATACGTGAGGCACGTTGTTGCTGTTTGCGAACTTTGTAGCCACACGACTCTAAGTCAGGGATGCCTTTCTTTCCCTTCCAATCAATGTCACACCCGCAGTAGAAACTCGTTGGGTGATCGGAGTAAATTTTAACGGCTTCTTTCTTTGCTTGGCTGAACGAAGCGGGCGGAGCAGCTTGAGATAGGGGGCTTAAAATCATTGCCGCAAGAGCGATGAGCAGATGTTTTTGCATGATAGTTAAGTGTTAGAAAAGCATTAGAAACTGGAGTCTAACACGCAACTCTGTATTAAATAATTGATAAATTTCGAATTTAGAAAAGTTGTTTGCCCGTGTAGGCAAGCGTTTGATGGCACTGCTGACAGCGATAGCTTGCTTGTTGTCTCAAAACCTTATTGTGGCGACGAATCGTTAACGGGTACAAGGAGCACTGACAGCGATATTCGAACGTTTTTCCTTGAACCGAGATAGTTTCGAAACGGTGTGTTGTCCGAGCGGGTATTTTAAACACAGACTCCATGACCGCTTGCCACTCTTTTCCATGAGGACGGACTCGCCCATACACTTGATAGGTGACTAAGTGGGCAACTTCATGGGGAATGACTTCTGCAAAGAAGGCGTGTTTGTTCTCTCTAAAAAGGACTGGATTGAGGCGAATTTCATTGAGCTGTAGAAATGCTTTACCGGCAGCTTTTCCTCTGAGTTTAAAGTTAAGGCTGGGGATGGAGAAACGGCGCTCAAAGGCTTGTTGTGCTGTATCTATGCATTCCGCAATCACCTTGTTTGCTCGATATTCTAATTCTATGTCCAAGCCACACTCCCATAAAAATCGCCCCATAAGCAGGGGCGAATGATATACCGGAACAGCATGAAGTGCGACCTAAGGGTGATGTTTCTTTTTGATCGTTTCATGGTAGGCATGCCAAGTACCATAACCAAGAATTGGCATGGTAAAGAGCATTCCAATACCGTAAGTGGCAAAACCAACCAAAATACCGCCACAGATCAGTGCGGCCCAGACGATCATCGCGGGAATGTTCGATTTGACGGCATTAAAGCTAGTGAACACAGCAGTCATCATATCGACTCGGCGTTCCATCATTAGTGGAATAGAAAACGCTGAAATACTAAAGACGATACTCGCTAGAACAAAACCGACCAAAGAGCCTATAACGAGAAATGGCATAAACTCACTTAAAGGCGCACCCTGAACCGATGGGTAAAGAGCATGAAGCAGTGCTGCGATACGCATCCAGAAAATCATACAAACCGCGAGTAACACTGCAAAGGCCCATTGTGAACTTGAGTTACGTCCGATGGCTTTCATTGAGTGCATCAAACTGGCGCTATGGCCTCTCTCTCTTTCCCAGCTAGCATCATACAATCCAAGCGCAAGGAATGGACCAATTAACATATAGACGACTAAGCTCGGCATGACGACAAGGTGAGTTTCTTGCCATTGCACAAGTAATACAATACCGATTGCGGCAGCCATAAAGCATAAGCCATAAAAGGCACTAATAAGCGGCATTCGGACGAAGTCATGTAGACCGAGTGCGAGCCAGTGGAATGGGGCAGATATGCTCACCTGATTACAAGGGATTGTGTGAGCATATTCCGCATCTGAGACTTCCTTTCGTTTATCGTTGAAGTCCTGTGGATTCACCGTACGAGGCATACATCCTCCTTGATCGATTCTCTACGTTGACTAAATTCGTTGGCAAATTTAGCGTTTGATACTCGATGCCCGGCTTGCCGACGTCTGTGATGTAAGCGGCGCATCAGTCTATGTTAACCATCAGTACAATACTGAACTTGAGGTGTTAACATATTTTTAACTATTGACCCCATGACAAAAAAATACAACGTTGAGAAGCGATTTTTATTGGTAATAAAAAAGGCCTCTGGTTGTCCAGAGGCCTCGATGTATTAACTAAGTGATTGTCACTAAATTACTTTAATCCAGCGAACTCACGTAGAATTGCTGCTTTGTCAGTCGCTTCCCAAGGGAACTCTTCACGACCGAAGTGACCGTATGCAGCCGTCTTCTTATAGATTGGTTGAAGTAGGTTAAGCATTTCTTGTAGACCGTATGGGCGTAGGTCGAAGTGCTGACGAACTGCTTCAATGATGATTTCTTGAGAAACTTTTTCAGTACCAAAAGTTTCAACCATGATAGACGTTGGATCTGCAACACCAATCGCGTAAGACAATTGGATTTCACAACGATCAGCAAGACCTGCCGCTACGATGTTTTTCGCAACATAACGAGCTGCGTAAGCCGCAGAACGGTCTACTTTTGATGGATCTTTACCAGAGAATGCACCACCACCGTGACGCGCTGCGCCGCCGTATGTATCAACGATGATCTTACGACCAGTCAGACCACAGTCACCCATAGGACCACCGATAACAAAACGACCTGTTGGGTTGATGAAGAACTTGGTCTCTTTGTTGATCCACTCTGTAGGTAGTACTGGCTTGATGATCTCTTCCATTACTGCTTCACGTAGGTCTGGAGTTGAGATTGTGTCACAGTGCTGAGTAGAAAGAACGACCGCATCGATACCAACGATTTTGCCTTCATCGTACTGGAAAGTAACCTGAGATTTCGCATCTGGGCGCAACCAAGGTAGAGTGCCGTTCTTACGTACTTCAGCTTGTTTTTGCACAAGACGGTGAGAGTAAGTAATTGGTGCTGGCATTAGGATTTCAGTTTCGTTAGTTGCGTAACCGAACATAATACCTTGGTCACCCGCACCTTGCTCTTTAGGATCTGCTTTATCAACACCTTGGTTGATATCTGGTGACTGTTTACCGATCGTATTTAGAACTGCACAAGAGTTAGCATCAAAGCCCATGTCTGAGTGAACGTAGCCGATTTCACGAACAGTTTGGCGAGTGAGCTCTTCGATATCTACCCATGCAGATGTCGTGATTTCACCACCAACCATTACCATGCCGGTTTTTACATAAGTTTCACACGCAACACGTGCTTTTGGATCTTGTTCTAGGATCGCATCAAGGACTGCATCAGAAATCTGGTCTGCAATTTTATCTGGATGGCCTTCTGATACCGACTCAGAAGTGAACAGGTGCTTAGCCATGTGAGCTCCACTATAAATTTTTGGATTGTGCCCCAGTGCTAAAAGCGCTAGTGGAACACAAATAAATAATACGATTAATTGTAGGTGTATCTACATCTAGACGTCTATTTTAGTTTTGACCGTTCGAATTACAAGTTCTTTTTTTCTTAGAAGCAAAACTAAACGTTTGCGTTGCTAATATGAAGATTGCGTGCTTCCTCTATGAAGTTAGACCAAAAGATAGAATATTTGTGAATAAACTGGCTGGAAAACGTTTGCAGAGCTAACAGTGCTTTGAGAGAATTGTCGCCCACTTACATTTATGATTCGCTTAATGCACTCAGGAGCTGACATGTCTTCTCGTCAACATCTCGCTAACGCAATCCGCGCTCTAAGCATGGATGGTGTACAACAAGCTAACTCTGGCCACCCAGGCGCACCTATGGGTATGGCTGATATCGCTGAAGTTCTTTGGCGTTCACACCTAAATCACAACCCAGCTAACCCAGAATGGGCAGATCGCGACCG
>NZ_JATABI010000046.1:0-37204 GCF_036533795.1 Vibrio sp. M250220
GAATCAATGAAGAAATCATACGCCGATATGTAAGACATCAAGAGAAGCAAGAGCGAGTAGAGCAGCACCAGTTGGCGTTGGATTAAACAAAGGCCCCCTTTTAGGGGGCTCACACAAAGCCACCTTCTTTAGAAGGTGGTAATTTACAAAAGGTTGCACATGGCGCGGTTCCGGTCTTCCATCACAGACAAAGTCAAACGCAATCATGGCACCTTTGTGGCGGATATGATCGATAGGCAGTTCAGGATTCAGCTCTTTTATTTCTGAAAACGCCTGATGCAATTGGCTTCCTACGGACTCGGCACGCTCATTAAGGCATTTGGATTCCAATTCATCGAGCACTGCTAAAGCTGCCGCGCATCCTACAGGACTGCCACCATAGGTGCCGCCAAGACCACCCGGTGCAGGACTGTCCATGATGTGGCGTTTGCCGATAATGCCAGAAAGTGGGTAGCCACCTGCCAGCGCTTTTGCTACTGTGATCAAATCAGGTTGAACATCAAAGTGTTCGCTAGCGAGGGTTCTTCCTGTGCGGCCGAAGCCTGTTTGCACTTCATCGAAAATCAGAACTATTCCGTGTTCATCGCAAAGGGCGCGAAGGTGTTCTATGAGTTCATTTGGCGCGGCATAAAAGCCACCTTCTCCCTGTACAGGTTCCAGCACAATGGCTGCAACGGAAGAGGGAGCAATATCTGTCTTGAACAATATCTCCAGTTGCTGCAGCGAATAGGCAGTATCTATGCCCTGATAAGGCAAAGGGAAGGGAATATGGTAGATGTCATTGGGGAAAGGACCAAAGCCTTCTTTGTAAGGAGCAACTTTTCCAGTCATGCCCATGGTCAAAAGCGTACGGCCATGAAACCCCCCATGAAAGGCGATAACACCGCTGCGTCTGGTGTAATGACGGGCGATTTTTACCGCATTTTCCAACGCCTCAGCACCTGTGGTCATCAAGATGGTTTTTGCATCATCAATCGGAGCAATGGCGTTTAAACGTTCGGCTAACTCAATGTAATTCTCATAGCCTGCAACCTGAAAAGCCGTATGGCTGAATTTCTCGATTTGCTCCGTGACTGCCTGTGTGACAGCGCGATTATTATGGCCGGTGTTGACCACCGCAATACCCGCTGCGAAGTCGATATAACGGTTATCTTCCACATCCCAAAATTCTGCATTTTTGGCGCGTTTTACAAACAGAGGGGTAGCCGAAGCTACACCTCTAGGAACTGCTGCATTGCGGCGTTCCATCAGTGACTCGTTGTTCATTTTATTCCCTTATTTGTTAAGAGAGTCCGCCAAAGCAGACGTATTTGGTTTCGAGGTACTCTTCGATGCCTTGTCGCGATCCTTCTCGGCCTAAACCAGAGGCTTTGACACCACCGAAGGGGGCTACTTCATTGGAAATCACGCCTTCGTTCACGCCGACCATGCCATACTCCAACGCTTCACTAACACGCAAACAGCGCTGGATGTCCCGTGAATAAAAATAGGCAGCGAGGCCATATTCCGTGTCGTTGGCCATCGCAATGGCTTCCGCTTCCTCTTCAAAACGGAAAAGGGGTGCTACAGGGCCAAAGGTCTCTTCGGAAGCTATCCGCATGGCTGGGGTAACGTCGGCTAATACGGTAGGTTGATAGAATAGTCCACCTAACGAATGGCTGGTTCCACCTGTTAGCCGCCGTGCTCCCGAAACAAGTGCATCGTGTATGTGTGACTCGACTTTATCGAGTGCAGAGCGGTTGATGAGTGGACCAATTTGGTTTCTAGGCTCAAAGCCTGAGCCGACTTTAAGGTTGCTGACGGCATTGGCAAACTTTTCTGCGAAGATGTCATAGATGCTGGATTGCACTAAGATCCGGTTTGCGCATACGCAAGTTTGTCCAGCATTACGGAACTTGGAGGCAAGGGCCCCTTCGACGGCAGCATCGATATCAGCATCATCAAAGACAATAAAGGGCGCATTGCCACCGAGCTCCATCGACACGCGTTTGACGGTATCAGCACATTGCTTAATCAGTGTTTTGCCAACCGCCGTTGAGCCCGTGAAGGAAAGCTTGCGAACATCCGCGCTGTCGCAGAGCACCTTACCCACTTCTGCGCCATGGGAAGCGGTCACCATATTGATGACGCCATCTGGTATACCAGCTTCCTGCGCCAATGACGCCAATGCCAACGCGGAAAGTGGCGTCTCTTCTGCTGGTTTGACGATGATGGTGCATCCCGCAGCGAGGGCAGGGGCGACTTTGCGGGTGATCATCGCAATGGGAAAATTCCATGGCGTGATAGCAGCACAGACACCGACTGGTTGCTTGATGGTTTGCAAACGTCTGTCGATAGAAGTTGTCGGAATAACATCACCATAAGTGCGTTTCCCCTCTTCCGCGAACCACTGGATGAATGAAGCTCCGTAGCTAACTTCACCGATGGACTCAGCCAATGGCTTACCTGACTCCTGTGTAATGAGCGCTGCCAAATCGGACTGATTTTCCATAATGAGGTTAAACCAATTCATCAGCTTTTCTGAGCGCTGCTTAGCCGTGGTTGTTCTCCAACCGACGAATGCCTTTCGGGCTGCAGCAATCGCGGCTTGGGTTTCGCATTCCCCCATCTCAGGTACATGGGTAATAATGTTGGTGTAGGCAGGGTTGAAAACGGGATAGGTTTTCCCGTTTTCACTATCAACCCAATGGCCGCCAATGAATGCTTTATCTCGAATCAAAGTCATCGTGAGTACCCGCTTTTCTCTATATGCTGTTTGGCACACTTCAATAGCGCGTCATATTCCTTGCGGGCTTTCAGCGCATCTTCGAGCGATACTTGCACAAACTGGGTCTGTGAATTTGGCTGCATCTGACCGATAAGATCCATGTCCACTGACACCACGGTGCCAATCATGAAATAGCCACCTCCTGAGACGGCGTCTCGGTGTAACACTATGGGTTCTTTCCCTGCTGGCACCTGAATCGAGCCATAGGGATAACAACCGTCGACAATATTGGAAGGGTCGAATCCGGCGCCAAACGGCTGCTCGCGTTCGACAAACTCTAATGGGGTGCCGTTTTTGAACCGGTAGCCAATGCGGTCTGCTTCTGGCGCTACCTGCCAGGTGTCGTTGAAAAACTGCTCGGCAGCATTCTTGGTGATCCGGTGCCAGTAAAGGCCGGGAACTACTCGCAACTTATTCAATCTTGGTCTGCGCAGAAAGTCGGGTAAATAGCGTTCTACAAACGGAGCTTCATCGCTGCCGATAGGAAGTTCGTCTTCGGCTTGTAGTAATCTACCTTCAAATCCTCCCAGCGCACCGAGCGTATAGGTTGAACGGCTTCCTAATACTTCAGGCACATCAATACCTCCAGCAATGGCGATATAAATTCGCGCGCCACCTGTCAGGTGTGAGAAGGAGAGGGTCTGACCGGCTTTAACTTCAAAGCTTGCCCAATTAAACTGCTCTTCTCCATCAACGATGGGCGTCATGTCTGCCCCTGTGACGGCAACGGTGGCGTCTCGATTGAATGTCAGCTTGGGTCCCATAAACACCGCTTCCAACACGGCTGCGTTTTCGTCGTTACCGACCAACCAGTTGGCGCAGCGACATGCGAATCTGTCCATCGCACCTGATACTGGAATGCCAAGATGAAAATACCCTTTACGACCCAAATCCTGCACAGAGGTGGCAAGTCCGGGGTGAATAACATTAATGCTCATACAGTGCCTCCAGCATTGCTGCGTTATATCCCGCCATGTCCTTTTCAAATTCAGATAGTGAAAATCGAACCGACCTAGTGCGAGGTTGATAAGTACCGTCTTCAACCTGTTTGACGATCTCGTTATACTCATTCTCTGAGATAGGTTTGAATTTCACGATATCGCCCGGTTGGAAGAACACTAAAAAATCTTTCAGGTGTGCCGCGTTCTGCGCTGGGTCGTAAATAGGGAGCGGGGTGACACCAAACATCTGGTAGCCACCGGCACCCCGCACGGAGTAAATGCAAGAGAAACAGCCACCGTAGCCAACCGTCAGCTTGGGGGTGTCGGTTCTGGGTCTGACGTATTTCGGTACCTGTATTTGTTTGTCGCGCTCAACCATTTGGAACATAAACGGCAGACCAGAAACAAATCCCACCATGGTCACAAACCAAGGGGAACCAGAGTGCGCCTCAATAAAGGCTTCAACGGAGTCATAGCCATTGATTCTGGCTGCGTAAGAGAGATCGGTGCCCTCTGGATCCTGATGGCGATCACGAAACCGCATCAGGGTTTCGTGGGTCCAAGGATCTTGGTAGAAAACTGGCACCTCAACGATGCGGGTATCGATTTCTTCTTTTCCTGCAGCTTGCGCTTTTTCGATGTCCTGAATCGCGGCGAGCATGGTTTCTGGCGTGCAAACATCTGGATTGTATTTCACCTGAAAGGAGGCGTTTGCCGGGCAGATTTCCTCAATACCGGGCAAGTTCGCTTCACGGATGGCTTGTGTGATCGACAAGCTTTTGAAAAAGGCAGCGAGCGACATTTCTTCGCTGACTTCAACGAAAATATGCTCGTCGCCGCCGTATGAGTAGCGTGCTTTCATTGTTATTCCTTAGCTTGCTTGTGGAAGCGAGCAATCCTTTTTGTTGTGAGACGGACCTTGTTCAGGCTGTGAGGTGTCGAGTGTGTCTAGCCACTCTTCAAGCCACGATGTATGAAAATTACCGTTAATTACATCAGGTGCTTCACACAGTTTTTTAAACAGAGGTTGCGTGGTTCTTACACCTTCAATCGACAATTCGTCCAGTGACCTTGCCATGCGGTGAATCGCGCTTTCCCTGTTCTCGTTCCAGACAATCAGTTTGCCGAGTAAGGAGTCGTAATAAGGGGGAATGGCGAAGCCGGAGTAGATAAGTCCGTCAAAGCGCACACCGTTGCCCATTGGTGGAGTGAAAGAACTGATGATGCCGGGGAAAGGGAGGAAGCCATTGAATGGGTCTTCTGCATTCAGGCGGATTTCAATTGCATGGCCGCGACGCTGAATGTCCTCTTGTTTGAGAGAAAGGGGTTGACCTGACGCGATCTGAATCATCTCCCGAATCAGGTCAACACCGGTAATGGCTTCAGTGATAGGATGCTCGACCTGAATGCGGGTATTCATCTCGATGAAATAGAAAGATTCAGAGTCATCGTCGTAAAGAAACTCAATTGTGCCCGCGCCCTTGTAGTTGACGCTTTTGGCCAGAGAGACGGCAGACTGACACATGGTTTCACGCACCATATCCGGCAAGACGGCGCAGGGTGCTTCTTCCCAGACTTTCTGGCGGCGGCGTTGCAGCGAGCACTCTCGCTCGAAAAGGTGCACCGCATTCAGGCCATCAGCTAGGATCTGTACTTCCACATGGCGAGATTGGCGAATGAATTTTTCGAGATAAAGCGTGCCGTCACCAAACGCCGACTGTGCTTCAGAAGATGCCTGATGGTATTGGGGTAGGAACTCGCTTTCATCTTCAATCACTCGAATACCACGTCCACCACCGCCCGCTGAAGCTTTGATCATCACTGGAAAACCGATGAGTTTGGCCTGTTCAAGAGCTGCTTCTGGGGTATCAGACGGCGTGCATCCGGGTACTACTGGTACACCGGCTGCCATCGCGGTTTCGCGTGCACGGACTTTATCGGCCATTTTGGTCATGGTTTGGCCAGACGGGCCGACAAAAATGATACCGGCTTTGCGCACGTCATCTGAGAAGCTGGCATTTTCAGAAAGAAAACCATAGCCGGGATGGATAGCATCCGCGCCAGACTGCTCTGCGGCCTGAATGATTTTGTCACCGCAAAGGTAAGATTGGTTAGCCATCGGGGCACCGATACAAATGGCTTCATCAGCCAGCTTTACTGCAAGGGACTCTTTGTCCGCCTCACTGTAAACCTGCACAGTATGGATACCCATTTCCTTGGCCGTGCGAATAATGCGAACAGCTATCTCACCACGATTGGCGATGAGCAATTTTTCGATTGTCATACTGACTCCTTGTGTGCATTCAGAGCGTTTACTTCAGACGGACAATAGGTTGTCCTGCGTTGACTGGGCTTTCGTTTTCAATCAAAAAGTCGTCAATCACACCGGAAGTTTCCGCTTTAATCTCATGGAAGGATTTCATCACTTCCACCAGTCCAATCACGTCACCCGGTTCGATAGTGTCTCCCGGATCTTTGTATCGGGGTTGCTCTGGGGAAGCCGAACGGTAAAAGATGCCAGGTAATGGGCAGATAATTTCTTTGTCAGACATGTATAACTCCTTCGAATGTCTATTCTTTTTTGGTGGTGCAGCCATCGCTTTGGCGGAAAAGATGAGGCTGTAATGCCTCATTGACCGCTTTGGCGATATGCACTGCATTTGGGGTATCTGAATGCACACAGATGGTTTGGGCGACAACCGGAATCTCTTGACCGTTGTTAGCCGTGACCATGCCGTGTTCCACCGCTTTCAGGACGCGTTTGGCGGCAGAGGTGGGATCAGTGGCGTCATGGGTTTGGGTGATCACCAGATGCCCATCTTGATCGTAGTCGAGGTCGGTAAAAAACTCGGGGATGAAGCCTGCACCGTGTGCGCTGTAAACGGTTTCATGACAGGTTCCTGATAACCCAAATACAGGCACCTGGTAATGGTGTGCGATGCGCGCAATAGTTTCTGCTATGTCAGGATCGGATGCCGCCATGCCGTAGAGCGCACCATGCGGCTTGAGATGGTTCAGCGGCATATCGAGCATATCGAGGAAACCTTTTAGCGCACCGATCTGGTACACAATCACGTTGTGTAACTCGTCTTGGCTGAGATGCATTTTACGGCGTCCAAACCCCTGCAAATCGGGCAGCGAGAAGTGTGCCCCGACTTTTACGCCGTATTGATTGGCAAGCTCTACGGTACGTTTCATGTGGTTGGGGTCAGAGGCATGAAACCCGCAGGCGATATTGGCTTCAGTGATGTAAGGCATTAGCGCTTCATCGTCAATGAGTTTGTAGATGCCAAAGCCTTCTCCCATATCGCTGTTGATGTTGATCATAACGAGACCTCCCTTTGAAATGAATTGGTTAGGTGCATATCAGTGAGCTCCTAGCTTGGTACGCAGACGAATGCGAATTTGGTCGATGATAACGGCAAAGATCAATAGCGCACCGATCACGACTGTTTGTAGGTAAGATTCCACGCGGGTCAGGTTCATACCATTTTGTACGAGACTGATAAACACCGCACCCAAGACGACATGTTCTACGCGCCCGATCCCACCGCGAAGACTGACACCGGCAATGACGCAGGCTGCAATGGACTCGAGGGGCATGGCAGCACCTATGTTGGCCTCACCGGTGTCAAGACGGGCAGTGATCAACATCCCTGTCATGGCTGCGAAGGATGCGCAGAGTAGGTACGCAAGAATCAGCGTTTTGTGGGTGTTAATCCCTGAGAGGCGGGCGGCGTTGATGTTTCCACCAACTGCATAGAAATAGCGGCCCAAACGGGTACGGTTGACGATGAGCATGGCAAAAATCGTCATCAGAATCGCAACCAGAATTGGTATGGGTAAGCCAAAGATGTTGCCAAAGCCAAAGGCGTTACCGAACTCCATCGGCATGCCATACACAGGCGAGCCGCCTGTCATATAAAGGGCGATACCAAAACCGATGGAGGAGATGCCCAACGTCATCACAAAAGGGGAAACCTGAAAATGGGCGACGCCAATACCATTGATTAATCCGACGACCAAGCCGACGGAAACGCCAGCAGCAATCCCTAAAAGAATGGCTAGATATACAGACTCTGGGAAAGCAGCATAGGTTGCAGCCATGGTAGTGGCCCCGACCACGGACGAGAGGGCGATAATGGTACCGACGGAAAGATCAAACCCTGCGGTGAGCAATACAAACATCTGCCCGATGGAAACCATCACCAAATACGAAGACTGGCGAAGTAGGTTCAGCAGGTTACGTGCAGTTAGGAAGTTATCTGATGCCGATGCAAAGATAGTGACGGCGATCACCACCAATATAGGCAGGACACCCACTTTCACAAATAGCCGTGTCATCCGGTTGGCAAATTTCCCTTTGGAAGCGCCCAGATTGGCGTCTTGGGAACTGGCCTTAATTGTTTCACTGTTCATTTTCATATTCCATTGTTTCAAAAAAGTGGCTGAGCGCCTCGGTTTCTGTTATCTGTGCCCCCTGAAGGTGAGCGGCGATTTGTCCTTCACGCATCACGTAGAGACGGTGGGAGAGGTGCACGACCTCGGGCAGATCGGAAGAAATGATGACGACCGCTGCCCCTTGCTCGCACAAATCGGCAATAAAGCGATAGATTTCTGCGCGCGTGCCAACATCCACCCCTACTGTGGGTTCGTCAAACACATACAGCGAGACATCGCAGGTCAGGCATTTCGCCAACAGTACTTTCTGTTGATTACCGCCACTGAACAGGCCGACGTCGCGTTCGGTTTGCATCGGGTAAAGCTTAAGCTTTGTTGCAATACTGTGGGTCTGCTCTTTTTCGTGGGTAAGATTAAGTGCTCCATGGCGATGGGAAAGGGGGAGGGAACCCAGAGAGGGCAAACTGATGTTTTCCCGGCAACTGCGGTTGAGCACCAAACCCTCGTCTTTGCGGTCACGGGAGTTATAGAAAAAACCGCGGTCTAACATCTCACGGATGCTAAACCCTGTGACATTTTCACCGTTAAATACCACGCAACCGGCAGTTACCTTTTCCGCACCAAAGCAGGCTCTGAGTGCTTCAGATTTGCCGCAGCCAACCAACCCGGCAAAGCCGACAATCTCACCAGCTCTAACGTGGAACGAAAGGTCTTCAATGAGTCGGTTGTCGGTAGTAAGCGATTGCACGTCCAATACGGTTTCGGTGGGGAAAAAGGGCACGTGCAGATAGACGTTGTCGATTTTCCTGCCCGTCATCATCGTGATGAGATCTTGCTCTTCGACAGTATCAACTTCGCGGGTGCCGATATATCTGCCATCCCGTAGCACTGTAATCCGGTCCGCAATCTTGCGGATTTCGCCCATGCGGTGTGAGATGTAGATGATGCCGACGCCTTGCGCTTTTAGCTGATCAATCAGTGAAAATAACTGTTCGGTTTCCTGATGCGTTAGGGACGCCGTCGGCTCATCGAGGATCAGTACCGACAATTCGCCACGTAGCGCTTTAGCAATTTCTACCATTTGCTTTTCAGCGCGAGAAAGATCGCTGACGGGCTGGTGTGCATCGAGGGCAAAACCCATTTTATCGAGCAGTGCCTGCGCTTCGGTGTAGAGGGTGGCGTTATCCAGAAAGCGTCCGAGCAACGGCTCTGCGCCCAGAAATAGGTTTTGGGCAATGGATAGGGTGTCGACCAGAGAAAACTCCTGAAACACCGCACTGATCCCTTTTTGCCTCGCGTCGTAGACGTTTTTGAAGCGCACGGTGTCTTCGAAATAGCGCATCTCTCCGGCAGTCGGTTGGTTGGCACCGGAAATAATGGAAATAAGCGTTGATTTTCCCGCGCCATTCTCGCCAAACAATACGTGAACTTCGCCGGGCTCAAGGGTGAAGTTCACCCCGTCGAGTGCTTTTACACCGGGATACTGTTTGTGTATCCCGTGTAGGCTGAGAATCGGTGCGCCCATTACTGCGGCTCCACTGTAAACGTCGGTTTAAAGTTCGCAGGTGCGAGGGAGCTGTTGCGATCAAAGCTGTTGATGTTGGTTTCGTCGATGACATAAAGCTGCGGCCCCACATGTTTGGTGTAGGGTTTGCCTTCGAGGATACGAATAGCTTGATCAATCGCGACACGCCCTTGGATAACCGCTGAATCGGTTGGCGCTGCAACGATAAGGTTACGTTTGATCCCCTGATAAACACCAGGTGTGAAGTAGTAGGACAAGACACCGATTTGTTCAGTGAGGCCACGGGCACGGAGTAGACTGGTAGCGGCTTCTGCGGTTACGGCTGTACCGACGATGTAATCCAGGTCCGGATGTGCTTCGAGGGTGTCTTCCACTAGTTTGAGCTGCACTTCCTTACCGGTATCACCGTATTTGGTGTCTACCACGTCAATGTTTGAGCCTTCTACGGCAGACTGAAAACCTTTGTTTCCGGCTTCAACCCAGCCTGAGCCTGGAGGTCCCGGGAACCAGCCGACTTTAACTTTCTCTTTATCGCTTTGGTGGCGCTCAGCCAGATACTGGCCGATCTTTGCACCCATCTCGCCAAACGAAACTAGGGATTTCGCTGAGATATTTTGTGATGACATGCCGTTGACGATATCAATAACTGGCACGCCAGACTTGGCGATGTTTTTCACCAGATTATTGAGGCCATCATAAGAAATGGCACCCACTATCACGGCATCTGCACCGGAAGCAACACAGTCTTCAATCTGTGAAAGCTGGGTATTGAGGTTGGTGTAGCCGCCAGCCTCCACCAACTGCATTTTGACACCAGAGCGTTTTGCTTCATCCACAACGCCGTAGTTCACTGCGGTCCAATAAGCATCTTTGAGGTGCGGAAAGGAGACGCAAATATCCCACGCCTTGCTGGCCCTTTCAACGGGCTCATATTGCATCACTTCTCGGGCACTCTTCATGTCGAACGGTGTGGTCCAGACATCAACTGTGTACGGGTACCAGTTTTCGCTGTTTGCAGTGCTGCTTTGAGCCAGTGCCATTGCACCGATCAAAATTAACCATGGGACAGCAGAAGGTTTGCCGTTCATGTTTCTTCTCCCTATGACTTCAACCAATGTTTGCAATGACCATGGCGGTAAACGCCGGATTTGGCTATTGCTCGATGTGTTAGTAATAGGTTAAATTTGCATTATCAGTATGTAAAATTCGGAATTCGGGCTAGTGCTATTAGAAAAACAGATAACCAAAAGCGCTGTAATATCATCTGGCGATACTGAATTATTTGATTGATATATAAGGGTTTATTTAGCTCTTGATGTCTCTTTTCAAATCTATCGATAGGTCTGGATATCGGAATAATGGATACAAAGTTTAAGGAAAACAGAATATGCTCCCAACCATGAAACAGATTCGCTATTTTATAGCAACGGCGGACTCCGGCCAGGTCTCTCAAGCAGCCAATGCCATGCACGTTTCCCAATCTGCGATCACTACTGCCATTAAACAGTTGGAAGAAATGCTGAATGTGAACCTGTTTGTGCGTCAACCCCACGGCATGTCGCTGACTTATGAGGGCAACCAGTTTTACCAACACGCCACACATATTGTGAAGGAGTTGGAAGAAGCTATATTGCTTGCGCACCGCTCCGCTAATCAGGTAGAAGGCAACATAACTGTCGCCATGTCCTACACTGTGGCGGGATATTTTGTACCGCCCTATCTCACCCGCTTTCAACGCAGCTACCCCAATGTAAACCTGAAGTTGGTAGAGGCTACCCGAGGGAATATCGAAGAAGGCGTAGTGTCAGGGGAATTTGATGTCGCCTTCATGCTGACATCTAATCTGATTAATCAGGAAGACATCAGTTTCCAAACCTTGTTGAGTTCTCAGCGTCGATTGTGGCTTAGCTCCAGTCATCCTCTGCTGACAAATAAAATGGTGACTTTCCACGATGTAGCTCAATTTCCCCACATTATGCTAACAGTCGATGAGGCAAGTAACACGGCCTTGCGCTACTGGAACCAAACTCCTTATCAGCCGAATACCATTTTCCGAACCTCTTCCGTAGAATCAGTGCGCAGTCTCGTCGCGAACGATTATGGTATCACTATTCTGTCAGATATGGTTTATCGCCCTTGGTCACTGGAAGGAAGAAGAGTGGAAGTGCGTCCACTAGCTGATCATGTTCCGCCGATGGATGTGGGGTTGGTGTGGTCGCGAAAGCGTGAGCGTAGTGATGCAGTGACGGCATTCTGTGAATTTATGGAGGTTTCAGTGGCACCGAATAGTGGTTCGGTGCAGAGGTTTTGAGAGTAGATTTAATCTTAAAACCCCTTATGACTAATTCAATGATACGGTCGCTGACAATAAATGATGAGATGAGCGTGACTCTATAGATGAAACAAAGCCACAGGCAGTGCCTGTGGCTTTGGATAACAACGAGGGGATGTATGCCAGAGCGTAAACGCCTAGATATCCGAGGTCATCACGTTAGGCTTGAGTTGCTAAATAGTCTTCAAGCTCTTGTAGGCTGGTCTCAGCCACTAACTCTCCATCGATGAAGTAAGAAACTTTCTCGCCCTCTTTAACCCCAATAAGAGTCGCTCGCTCACCGGTATTGTATGTAATATCCATTTGAATGGTATTCGAATCCAATGGCTGCATATGACCACGTTCTATGGTGCGGAATTGGCTAATTGGAGCGATAGGCGCTTCTTTTAACGAATCATCAAGATTGTCATTAATATCAATCATGGTTTCAGTCTTAGTATCGAAAATGTGCGGCTTGCCATTTAATGGGTTCTTACCAGTCCAAAACTCAAGAGAGTTAAAGATTAAATAGTCCGCTGCTACCGTGATACCGTAAACTGGCGCTAGCAGCATATTGAGTCCGCCCCTAGCATAGCGGTTGTCGACCGCTTCAACGTTGAATTTCATCAATATTCCTGTCACCGCATTACTGCCTACACAACCGGACAAGCTAATTGCTACTGCCGACAACGCCACTACTTTCGCTATTGTTGATTTCATAAATCCCTCTAACTATTTTCGATAAGAATCAATAACAAGTTTAGCGTGAAAATTGAGTTGCATATGTTATGCGCATCAATAATTTAGAAGAAATTTTCAAGACTGCTCGAGCAGTCCCAAAATTTAAACATTCAGCTGCAGTGATTTTGTCTCTTAAACGAACCATCAAGAAACTTCATTGCTTAGCAAGTTATCAACAAGTAGGTATCAGCTATGCGGTCGTATTGGCGAGAGGGTGAAAAAAGCGAGCTCAATAGGCTCGCTGTTATATCTAAAGGGCAATGATGTCTAGACGCGTTTAACGATGTTAACAAACTCCGTCATTATTGCGGCATTGGCCAAAATGCGCTGGTCGATATTCTGTTGACCAGGCGTTTCACTACAGCAGCCGAAGTGGCTTCCTTGCTGCACTAGGAACGATTCAAACGAGGTGTCAAAATGGTTGAAAATAATACCATTTTGAACCGGACAATCATCAATCTCCCCGTCTGCTGCGACAGCAAAGAACTGTCCGAGGGTATCTCTTAAGTTTTCGCTGAAACGCCCCGGAATTTGCTGTGGTTCGAATGAATAGATGTAGGTGTCTGTCAATAACACATCTTCATGGCAGGTCAGTATTCCATCTCGACTCGCGGACAACAGGGTTGATGTATGATTCATGAGTATCTTTGCTTCGATGGATGTTCCTCTCCCTGACGTCGGAGTACCATCTTCAAGGTAAAATCCATGGTTAGGGTTTTCGCCAAGCTGATTAAATCGTTGACCAATGGCAAAGCCTGTAGGATTGACCAGTGGCAGCAAGCTAAGATTCACCTGTGCGAAAAGATACGGATCTAAACTCGATAGAAAATGCACTAATCCCCATGGTCCGGCTGCCTCTTCGCCATGAAACCCGGCACTAATCATCAGGTTAGGATTAGTGGTAATGTGTTGTGACGATTGTAGCAGGCATACAGGGTATTCACCTGAGGTTCCTAGTATGCTCTTGGAGAGACCAAGGCGGTTTATCTGTTGTTCCAACAAATGGTAAAAACGATCAATATCGTTAGTTTGACACTCAAAAATCTCACTATGCCACTGATAGGCTAAGGCAGTAGATTGAGTCATTGTTACGTCCTTGTTAAAAAAATATCTTGAACGTCGTCAGCATACCAGCAAAATTATGAAAGTGAAGTAGGTTCAAAAGGATAGCGTAGGGGAGAGTAGTAGGAACAGCAGAAGCGATCAGTCCGGCGTTGGGTGATTTCATGAAGATACATGCTGAACCGTACACTGTTGAGCTCGCCACGCCATTCGTTATTTCGAGAGGTGCCAGAACGCATTGCCACATGGTGAGGGTAACCATTAGTTACCAAGGCCTTGAAGGGGTAGGTGAGTGTACGCCTTATCCAAGATACGAGGAGAGTGTGGAGTCTGTCATTGAACAAATTGAGCGATGGCGAGAGAGCTTGGATGGGTTAGCGCCACAGAGGGCTAAGGTGTTATTACAAACTAGGCCCGCCGGGGCGGCCTTCACCTTGTCTGACTGTGATTGCCGGCGAATGGGTTCGGCACTTTCTGTTCATAAAGTGCCGACCATTGTTTGTTGCCACAGGTGACGGATTAGCACACCATTTGCAACAAAATATCGCTTATTTGATTCTATTCACAATGTATAATCGTAAGTCTCTCGACGTCATGTAAATAAACGCAACACAATGGACTATTGATGAAACTACAACAAATCGACAAGCAGTTATACCGTTCACGTTTGAATGTGGTTATTGTCTCATGCATCGCCTTTTTAGCCTTATCGAGCCTAGCGGTATCACAGACATTAATTTATTTATTCCCTGCCGAATCAGGCTCTCACTTCCATTGGAATCTGCTTGGCGTTGTGGTTAGTGCGCTACTCGTCGTGACCATTTTATTCAAGTTTAAAACTCATCCCAAGATGCATGAAGTCGTCTATGTATGGGAGCTTAAACAGGCGTTAAATCATATCTATCGCAAGAGTAGAGCACTGAAAGCTGCGGCAAAGGAGGGCAATCCACAGGCAATGCTGGCACTTCAGTTTAGCTATGATGGTTCACGTCAGTTATGGCAGTTGGATGACAATACCATAACGATCAATAGCCTAGAGTCGGCGCAAAGAGAGCTTGAACAATGGGCGCAGGAGTTTGGCGTTGAGATAGATATTGCTAACTACCACGCAGAGATCCTAAAGTCGTTTTAACTCTCATCTGTGCGTTGAGTGTCAGTGAACAGCAGACGCTTTATCTGTTAAATAGTCGCTTGTCTATAAACTTAGATAGCCAGAGAATCAATCAGATAGTTTAGCGTGGTATTGCTATCATCTTGATTGATGACAGTGGGTAAGAAAATGAGTTTCTTTAACCAACCGCGATTCATAAGCTCATCGAGCAAATCGTGATAGCGGAAACTACACTTGCCGATATTATCCGTGATCTTCTGGCCTTTTTTAATTACGTTGCAGAAACCATACACAGTGCTGTCTCGAATAGTCAGTCCACTGGTTGTTGTGATCGCCACGGCATGTCCACGTGCTGCGCATTCGTGAACAAGGCGAAGAGTGGTATCGGTTTCTGGGCACACGCGTTCCCACGGGTACATAAGGAAACAAATGTGCATTAGTCGTCCTCTACTAGGTCATAGCTGTTATAGTCATCATCAGAGACTGTTGGTTTACTGTTTAATGTATGGAAGCGTTTTCTACCACGAGCAAGCTTTATGTACTTCATCCAAGTACGCTCTAACTTAGTGGTTGGCTCTTTCTTTCCTTGAATAACGTCTAGGAAATCAGATTCAGCTTGATTCTCTGGAGTTAACTCACCACTTTCGAGTCCGAGTAACGTTTTTCCATAAAACGTGAGTAACTGAGCTTCAGCCAGAGTGAAGTCTCCAGATTTAGAAAATCCACGTGAGAAATGGACATTGTCATAGAAGTGCGCTTTACCTTGTCGAATTTCTTGAAAAGACATTGCAATCGTCTCGATTAAGTAGGGTTATTGGTATGCGAAAAATATTCGCAGTTTGATAAAGTTAACAACAAATAATTTTTGTCGTTATAACAATGTATTGTGATTAAATTGCATGATTTTATCGCCTTCATAATTACCCGATTAACAAATAAACAATAGACTAAACTGAGCCAAATGACTCAACTCTCGCGCTTTATTAAATTTCCTGTTGGATCGATGTACAAGGCAAACATATACTTCGGTAAATAACACGATAGATGGCGTTAATCTTAGTGGTTTCACTCGCTATCGATGATAGATATTAATGGAATAGAAAATGTCGAGATTTGTTACGACGGACAAAGAACCTGAGGGCTTAATTCACGCGTTGTTACTTGATGGCAATGGCGGGAGTCGAAAATTGTCATGGCAAGAAGTCAATCAGTGGGATGAATCAGAAAGTGGCTTGTGGCTGCATTTTGATTACAGTCATCAAGAAGCGCGCGACTGGATAAAAAGATGCAGTGGACTCAATGAGATAGCTGTAGATGGTTTGCTGAACAGTGAAAACAGACCGCACGTGCTGACTCGGGTAAATAACCTCTTGCTCATCTTGAGAGGTGTGAATCTCAACCCTGGCTCCAATCCAGAAGATATGGTCTCGGTACGGCTGTGGACGAACGGCAAAATCTTAATCAGTAGCAGAAAAAGAATGCTGCTTTCGACACAAGATATTGTCGCCAACCTTAATGAGAATGCTGGCCCTGCAACAATCCCAGCGTTGCTGATTGAATGGACTGACCGCATCGTTGCGAGAATGAACGATACCATTAACGTCATAGAAGATAGCGTGTTAGGCGTTGAGGAAAACATATTAGATGGTGATGCGAAGCAGCTTCGTTCTCAGTTACTTCGTCTTAGACAGCAAAGTATCGGCATTCGACGTTATATTGCCCCGCAAAGAGAGGCTTTAAACCGACTGGCAGTGGAACAGTTAGCATGGCTGAGTGATGTTGACCGACTTGCGTTGCGTAGTATCGCCGACCGACAAATTCGCTATGTCGAAGATATCGATACGATAAAAGAGCGTGCTTCTATGGCGCAAGAGGAATTGCTCAGTCGTATTTCTGAGCAGCTAAACAATCGCAGCTATGTCCTGACGGTGATTGCCGCTATTTTCTTGCCTCTGGGATTCTTTACCGGACTAATGGGGATCAATGTCGGCGGGATGCCTGGTGTCGAAAATAGCATGGGCTTTTGGATTGTTGTGGCGATATGCTTTGGCGGAACTGCTCTGTTGGCAGTGTTTCTGTCGTGGAAAAAGTGGCTTTAATCAGGGTCTTTTTTATCCTCCAAACCACAAATCTCATATCAGCCTTCAAATTTGAGGCTCTCAGCAAGTAAAGCGGTCGAGTGATCTGTTATTGACCTGTCTATAACTTTATAGTTTATATTCCATGACCACTGAAGGAGCGGAGAGAGTTTGTGTACAAAATTTCTGAGCTAGCAGCACTTGTTGGATTGTCGCGCACAGCCTTGCTTTATTACGAAAAGCAAAAGCTGATCTCCAGTCATCGTTTATCTAACGGTTACCGTGTGTATGGTGATAAGGAGTTACAACGCGTGCGTTTGATCCAGCAATTATTGGCTGGGGGACTGACACTAAAAGAGTGCAAAGTATGCCTTGAAGCCAAGGTAGACAGGCAATTATTACGAAACCGACTTGAAGCTCTTGATATAGAGATTGAGCAGAAGCAGAAATCGCGCCATCTTCTCGCAGCACTGCTCGGAGAAGAAGAGAGCAAAAGCTGGCATACGGGGTTAGACAAACTGGCTCCAGATGCTCATTTGGAATGGTTAATTAAGCAAGGTTTCAGCGAGAAAGAAGCGTTGCGACTTAAATGGTTATCAAAAGATATGAACGAACACGATGTATATATGGCAGACTTTATGAAAGTTTTCGAGACGCTTGAGCGTTGGGGTCCAGGCAGTGAAGTCGATACAGCCAAAGCATTTTCGTTAGTGACCTCTACACCTGAGCGGATCTTGGAGGTCGGTTGTGGCAAGGGCTTAGCTACTCAGGTATTAGCGGACGCTTGTACTGCGGAAATTGTAGCGGTCGACAATGAGCAATCAGCGTTAACGCGACTCACCGAACGTTTTTCGCAGCAAGGGATCACTCATCGCCTCGAAACAGTATGTGCAAGTATGACCGACTTGCCTTTTGATGACCTAAGCTTTGATCTTATTTGGTCAGAAGGTAGCGCATACATTATGGGAGTAGAAAAGGCTCTCAAATCTTGGCGACCTTTACTTTCTGAACATGGGTTGTTAGTCATCAGTGATATGGTTTGGCGTGCTGCTGAGCCTAGTGATGAGGCGTTGGAATTCTGGAGCCAAGAGTATCCTGACATTCAATCTATAGAGACGCGCTTGGTTCAAATTGAACAGGCTGGTTATAAGGTGGTCAACCATTTCCCACAAAGCGCACAAGCATGGCTGAATTACTATGCGCCGTTAAAGCGTCGAGTCGCAGAATTGGAAGCGGAAATGGAAGAGTCGCAGGCGCTAAAAGACATTAAGCGAGAAGTTAAACTGTGTACTGAACTGGCAGATGAGTTTGGCTACCACATGTTCGTTTTAGCCAAAAACTGACTCGAATAAGCCCTCTTAGCTATATTGGCGTGAGGGCTTATATCATGTGTTCTATCGACGCCGTTTACATTTCTTCAGTAAAATCTTCATCGGTACATTGGCTGCTATCAGAGCACTCGATCTCGTAAACCAGTTCAGACAGAGTTTGCGGATTGAGTACTATTTCTTGAGGTACTTCAAAGCGACATGCCATCATTCGGTTAAATATCTGCCAGTGGTTGAGCAGACAGACTTGTAATTCATTGGTCTCGTCGGACCATGTTTCTTTCATAAATGGCGTCAAACTCGCCGCACTGTGTGCAAACATAATCATCTGCCATTTAATTTCCCAGATTTTGACCTGATTTTGCGGGTGCTCTTGGTTGTATTGCTCAGCTAAACGATTGACGAGACTTTCTATTTCGCCCGAATTATCAATAAAGTAGTCAAATAGCGCGTCTTCTTGACGAACCGCGTCAGCAATAAACTGGATAGGTTGTTTGCATTCGAGCATATGCGCTAGCAAGCGCACAGCGAATAGGTACAACTTAATGTTTGAACTTACATCGCTGGGCATGTTGCTAATGATGGTTTGTATATAGCTTTCCATATAGCGATGGAGCCCATCACTAATCGAGTACCATATCTGTTCTTTGCTGCCGAAATGGTGACGGATGAGGCTATGAGATACCCCCGCCTTATCACTAATATTCCTCAGTGATACTCGCTCGTAACCCAGTTCGCAAAATAGGTCTGTAGCGACACGCATGATCTCACATTTGGTTTTTTCTGCGTCTTGGGCACTTCTTCGGCCTTGCTTTCGTTCAGTCATAGTTACCGTCAATTTCTAAAAACGCTCTCTTTCTACCAGAAAAGCGTGGGGATTTCATCAATCAAGCGCATAAATAGCATAGTACATGTCTGAATTTTATTGTACGAGTGGAAAATAAATATTGATCTGCCACACAATCTTTATATACTGCACATTCGTGTAATAAAACTCGTTGAGATCCCTGATCTACAAAACAGTCGTTACGATCGCTTTATCGCTAATATTGATGCGACTGATCGTGCATCTATGTCGTTTCAAGTCAGCGGTGAAGTTGAGGTAGTGGACGTCAGAATGGGCAGTGTCGTGAAGAAAGGACAGCTTCTTGCTTGGCTCGATCCTACCGACTACCAACTGGCATACGATGCGAAGAACGCAGAGTATGATCTGGCTTACCTGGAATGACGGCACAGGTTCGCCTGCTCAATGAAAAACGCTTTGCTAAAGTCGATATCTCACCAAGCGCTTGGATTAGTAAGAGTGGTCAACATGGCCAACTCTTCAAGTTCGATCCTCAACAGCAAGTAATTACCCCCGTTGATGTCACACTCGATGTCAATGGCAATGTTATCGCGGGTCTTCAGCAGGCCGATCTGATTGTGCAGGCGGGTGTCGAGAATCTAGTCTCAGGCCAACAAGTAAAAGCATGGACTAAAGAGGGCGGTATTTGAGATGAATCGAATTAATTGGATTGCCGCTGGCTTATCTTTGAGTTTACTCACCGCGTGTATGCCGGAAACGGAACATCGCCCACTGAATCCACTTGTTGTTGATACATTCACTGTCGCTCAAGCTACAGAGAGTCAGTTTCGTACCTTCAATGATCAGGTAATCGCTGTCCTCAATGATACCAAGGTAAGGCAAAAGTTGGCTGATGCGCAGGCGTGAACGGACTAAAGAATTAGTACCGCAGTTCAATGAATCGAAGGCGCGTCGTCTTGGCATCTCTAAGCAAGAAGTCTCTGAAACCTTACAGATGGCGTTTGGCGGAACACCAATCGGCTTATTAGCGATGGATATGCCTTTTAGTTTCACGGCGTTTCTTGGCTTACTTAGTCTGAGCGGAATGATTCCTTTGGTGTTTGACGCATTTTATGGCTCAATGGCAATTACGATTATGGCGGGTCTTGGATTCGCGGCGGTACTGACCCTTATTGTCGTACCGGTATTGTTTGCCATTCTTTACCGAATCAAACCTTCCACTGCTGGATAATTCATGGATTGAACCTCGATTCGTTTTAAGCCAGCCCGAAAGAAATTTCGGGCTTTTTTATCTTTCTATAGTCGATAATTGACACAAATTGATATTGAATAGAATTAAATTAATGTCATTACATCATTAAACAAAATATCATTCCTTACTATACTAAAGTATGACGATATTGTTTTTGTTGATTGTTAAATTAATCATTAACTTACATTTAATAAGTCATCTTCATCTCAATTATTAATCTTATTGTTAATGCTAATGACTATATTGACAGTCTGATAATTAACTACTCATTTTCAAACTATACTGCATGATAATCATTGTCATTAAACAAGTGATGAAGACTAATGAAATAAGTGTAAATACTAATATACCGTGAAAAAACAGCAAGATAGATGTTATTGACAGAATGGGATTTCAATTAAAGTCTAGTTTAATCAATTGGATAGCGATTGTTAACAAGGATATAACATTTCATTCCATATGAGACCTTGTTCACCTTTATGCATAAAAAGTGAAAAAATATTTGAAGTGTAATAATTAGGTATTAGCTTAGTTTAATAAGATGTAAGTAAAAAGCCTTAGATTATTTATTCTATGTTTGTCGCAATGACAAATATATTACGAGAGCTTTTCAATATTTGTTTGGGTTATTAATTGCTGTAAAGAATGGAGTCTTTTAATGAAGAAGATCGCTTTGATCACTGGATCGAAAGGCGGAATTGGTTCTGCTATTTCCTCACAACTCGTCGAGGATGGCTACCGAGTCATCGCCACTTACTATACTGGTAATTATGAGTGTGCGTTGGGATGGTTTAATGAAAAAGGATTTAACCAAGATCAGGTTCGATTGTTTGAGCTTGACGTAACAGACACCGAGCAATGTGCTGAGCGACTAGCTAAATTGCTTGAGGAAGAGGGAACGATTGACGTGATCGTCAATAATGCTGGGATCACCCGAGATGGTCTGTTTAAAAAAATGTCTCCTTCTGCGTGGCGAGATGTTATCGAAACCAACCTTAATAGTGTTTTCAATGTTACTCAGCCCCTATTTTCTGCGATGTGTGAAAAGGGGAATGGTCGCGTAATCAACATCTCTTCAGTCAACGGTCTTAAAGGACAGTTTGGTCAAACTAACTACTCTGCAGCTAAAGCCGGAATGATCGGTTTTTCTAAAGCACTTGCAGCGGAAGGTGCTCGAAGTGGTGTGACGGTTAACGTTGTGGCACCAGGTTATACCAGCACTCCTATGGTCGAAGATATGCGTCCAGAAGTGCTCGAATCAATTAAAGAGCAGATCCCGATGCGACGTCTTGCAACGCCTCACGAAATTGCACAATCCGTCTCTTATTTGGTCAGTGATGCTGGAGCCTACATTACAGGGGAAACACTCTCTGTAAATGGCGGCTTATACATGAATTAAAGGGACGATTAGATGGAAAAAATATTTATTGTAGCGGCAAAACGCACACCGATCGGCGCTTTCGGTGGCTCGTTGAAAGACATTTCTGCCGGCAATCTAGCGTCAATTGCCATCAAAGCAGCGATTGCTGACAGTGGCGTTAAGGTTGACGCGATCGATGAAGTCATTGTCGGCAACGTGGTGAGTGCCGGACAAGGTATGGGCGTTGGTCGACAAGCTGCGATTTACGCTGGTATTCCGCATCAAGTTCCTGCTTATTCACTCAATATGGTGTGTGGCAGTGGTATGAAGACGGTGATGGATGCCGCAAGCCACATCAAAGCCGGTGATGCAAATATCGTGGTAGCAGCTGGTGTAGAAGTAATGTCTCAAATCCCATTCACAGCACCATCAAGTATTCGAGATGGCCACAAAATGGGCAATATGAATCTGACCGACCTACTGATTAACGACGGGCTGACGGATGTTTATAACCAATACCATATGGGTGTTACGGCTGAAAACGTGGCCAAATTGGTGGGTATTAGCCGTCAGCAGCAAGATGAATATGCATTGGCAAGTCAGTTAAAAGCGGTGTCTGCAATTGAGGCGGGTAAGTTTAAGCAAGAGATCGTCTCGGTTGATGTTAAAAAACGTCGTGAGACCGTCGTGTTCGATACTGATGAATATCCAAAGCCTGACGCGACTCTGACTGGTTTGTCAAACCTGCGTCCAGCGTTTGATAAAGAAGGGACAGTTACCGCAGGCAATGCGTCAGGAATCAATGATGGTGCCAGTGCCATCATCGTCGCAAGTGAATCGGCGGTGAAGGAGCACGGGCTTACACCAATCGCTGAAGTCGTTAGCTATGCTCAGTCTGGACTTGAACCCGAAATCATGGGACTTGGCCCTGTTGAAGCTGTCAGCCTCGCATTGCAAAAAGCGCAACTGACTACAGATGATATTGGTGTCTATGAGCTCAATGAAGCGTTTGCTGCTCAGGCACTGGGTGTGATTCACCAACTGGCTGAAAAGCACGGTGTGTCAGTCTCCTCAATTCTTGATAAAGCCAATGTTAATGGCGGTGCAATAGCACTTGGTCATCCACTCGGGGCCTCCGGAAACAGAATTCTAGTTTCACTCATTCATGAACTTAATCGCAGTGGAAATCAATACGGTGTCGCTTCACTTTGTGTTGGCGGCGGTATGGGGACTGCTGTTGTTATCAAATCAATTAACTAACCCAATTAAATGGACTTAACTTAGGAGTACCAACCATGTACACAGATTTTTTCAAGACGTTTGCAGATCAAACAGAAAAGACAATGGAACCATACGTAAAATTCAACAAGCTAGTGACAAAGAATGTTGAAGTACTCACTGAGCTTCAGCTTAACGCTATTCGTACTTACAGCGATATGGGTCTCGCTCAGATGAAAGCAGCCAGTGAAATCAAAGATGCGACGTCACTGACCGCTTTTAGTGGCCAACAGCTAGCGGCACTAACCAAACTTTCTCAACAGATGATGGACGACAGCAACAAGCTTCAGGCGATTGCGAAAGAGTTCAAAGACGATGTTGAGCAAATGACATCGGAAAACCTTAAGACAGTGACTCCTGCATAACACTGACTTTTTTGCCGCCGAAAGGCGGCTCTTTTCCGATCTTAGGAGTCGTTATATGTTACAAAACTTCTTTTCGGACTACCTTGTTAAGCTCCAAGAAACCAATCAAAAGTGGTGGGAAGATCTAGAGTTGAGCAGGGCAGCCGCAAACTCCCCACTCAATAAAGCAATGCAAGAGGTTAACCTCGAAGATACCGCCAAGTTATTCGAAAGCGCGGCGAATCAACCTGCGGCATTGCTTAAAATTCAGGCCGAGTGGTGGCAACAGCAGTTGCAGATTTGGCAAAATGTCGCGCTTACGGCCAACACTGAGGACGTCGTCAGCGCAGAGAAAGGTGACAAGCGCTTCTCTAACGAAGAGTGGCAAAAAGACATCTTTTTCAATTTCATCAAACAGTCTTACCTACTGTTTAGCAAAACCTATCTTGAGACAATCAACAGCATTGAAGGACTAGATGAGAAAAGCAAAGAACGCATTAGCTTTTTTTCTAGACAAGCCATCAATGCACTGTCGCCGAGTAATTACATTGCGACCAATCCAGAATTACTTAAGCTGACACTAGAACAAAACGGTGAGAACTTATTAGCGGGTTTGGAACAACTGAAAGAAGATGTTGAGTTGAGTGCGGATATTCTCAAGATTCGTATGACCAACAATAATGCGTTCCGATTGGGTGAGGATATTGCCAATACCCAAGGTGACATCGTGTATCGCAACGAATTGTTTGAACTGATTCAGTACCGCCCTTTGACGGAAACGGTCAACGCGACACCGTTATTGATTGTTCCGCCTTTTATCAATAAATACTACATCCTCGATCTGCGAGAAAAGAACTCTATGGTTCGCTGGTTACTGGAACAGGGACACGCGGTATTTATGATCTCATGGCGTAACCCCGGGAAGTCTCAGCAGCATGTCGAGTTTGGCGACTATGTCACTGAAGGTGTCGTGAAAGCGGTCAGTGCCATTGAAGATATCACCGGTCAGGAACAGATTAACGCCGCAGGCTATTGTATTGGCGGGACGGTTCTGGCGAGCACGGTTGCCTACTACGCCGCGAAGCGAATGAAGAAACGTATTAAGAGCGCGTCCTTCTTCACTACCTTGCTCGATTTCTCGCAGCCTGGTGAAGTGGGGGCGTACATTAACGATACCATCATCAATGCAATCGAAGTGCAGAATAACGCCAAAGGTTACATGGATGGACGCTCGTTGAGTGTCACTTTCAGCCTGTTACGTGAAAACAGCCTGTACTGGAATTACTACGTAGATAATTATCTCAAAGGCAATAGCCCGGTAGATTTTGATCTGTTGTATTGGAACAGTGACAGCACGAACGTCGCGGCGGATACGCATAACTTTATGTTAAGAGAGCTATATCTCAACAATAAGTTGGTGGCGGATAAAGGCGTTAAAGTTGGCGGTGTATGGATCGACCTGAATAAAATCAAGATCCCAAGTTACTTCGTTTCAACCAAAGAAGACCATATCGCATTGTGGCAGGGCACCTATCGTGGTGCGCTCAACGTTGGCGGAAACAAAACCTTTGTGCTTGGTGAATCGGGTCATATTGCTGGTATTGTTAACCATCCAGCCAAAGAGAAGTATGGGTACTGGACGAACGATTCTCTGGACGATAGTGCAGAGGAGTGGTTGTCAAACGCTTCCCATAGTGAGGGGTCATGGTGGACGCATTGGCACCAGTGGTTGTTGTCGTTCAATCCAGACGAACAGGTAGCGCCATTTACGGTAGGAAATGAACAGTTCCCTGCAATTGAAGCCGCGCCTGGACAATACGTCAAACAGACCTTACCGATCACGTCGGACAACTAGTCTGTTCAGTGCAAGATTAAAGCCTCTGGTTAACCACCAGAGGCTTTTTGTTTGTATTCTCTACATCAATCTGTTTTAGTGGGTTTAACTGGTTAGGAGAGGGAACGGAATGAAAACCATCGGTATTATTGGCGGAATGAGCTGGGAGTCGACAGTGACGTATTACAAACAGCTTAATCAAGGTATAAAAAGTGCGTTAGGCGGTTTGCACTCGGCAAAAGTGGTACTCAATAGTGTCGACTTTGCTGAAATTGAAGCGCTACAACGCTCAGGCGACTGGCAAGCCAATGCTGATATTCTCTGTCAGGCGGCGCAGTCTTTAGAACGAGCGGGCGCAGAATTTGTTCTTATCGCGACCAACACCATGCACAAAGTGGCGCAGCAGGTTGAAGAGTCGATCTCCATCCCGCTTCTCCATATTGCGGATGCGACTGGTGAGGCGTTAACAGAGCAGGGAATCACTAAAATTGGCCTATTAGGCACAGCATATACGATGGATCAGGGCTTCTATAAGCAACGTCTAACCGATAAATATGGTATTGAAGTTGTGGTTCCAAATGGCGTTCAGCGTCAACTCGTTCATACCGTGATATACGATGAACTCTGTCAAGGACAGATCAGTCAACGTTCCAAGGATGACTTTCTCACCATTATTGACGACCTCTATGCCGATGGAGCACAAGGGGTGATCCTTGGTTGTACCGAGATTGGTTTGCTGGTTGAACAGGCAGATACGCGAGTGCCGTTGTTCGATACCGTAATGATTCACGTTGAGGCTGCGGTAAAAGAGGCACTGCGATGAATCGTAACGTTTGGCTTTTATCGCTGTGCCAAGCGCTATTAATGACTGGTAATATCCTTTTGATTTCTGTTATTGGATTGGTAGGAAAAACACTGGCTCCCAATAGCAGTCTGATTACGTTACCTGTCGCAGTGCAATTTCTAGGTTTGATGAGCGCGACGATTCCAGCTTCTTTGATCATGGGTAAGCTGGGGCGTAGAAAAGGGTTTAGCATTGGTAATATCATCGGTATTAGCGGAGCAAGCTTAGCGACATATGCTTTGTCTATAAAGGCTTTCTCTCTGTTTTGCGCAGGTACTTTCTTGTTGGGGATTGGGATCGGTTTTGGCACCCTGTACCGATTTGCAGCCATTGAAGTGTGTGATGAAAGTGCGAGGCATCGTGCGATATCGATCTCAATGGCTGGTGGCGTGTTGGCCGCCATACTGGGTCCAAACTTGGCCATCTACTCTCAGCAATGGTCCTCCGATGGGCTTTATGTTGGGGCATTTATGGCACTGATTGTCCTGAATATTTGTGCGCTTTGCTTATTGCAAACTATTCAGTTCCCTAAGCCACTGTCAGCGACGCAAGTCACCAAAGTCGACTCATTAGCGACGATCATCACAGCGCCCAACTTTATGGTGTCTGTGTTCGCTGCAATGGTGGCATATGCGGTCATGAATATCCTGATGACGGCGACACCACTCGCTATGATTGGTTGCGGCTTCGATTTTAATAAAGCGGCGGGCGTGATCGAATGGCACGTTCTGGGTATGTTCGTTCCTGCGTTCTTTACCGGCCGTCTGATAGAACGCTTTGGTGCCAGAAGAATGATATTGTCGGGCGGCTTACTGTTTATTCTATGTATTGCCATCAATATACATGGTCAGTCGATTTGGCACTTCAGCTTGGCTCTGGTTCTCTTAGGTGTCGGCTGGAACTTTATGTTTATTGCGGCAACCGGATTGTTTAGTCAATCTTACCAAAGTCACAATAAGTCGAAAGCTCAGGCATTTAACGAATTTTTTGTCTTTAGCTGTGTGACGATCACGGCCTTAATGTCAGGGTGGTTAGAGGCATCCGTAGGTTGGCGGACGATGAATGTCTACGTATTGCCATTTGTGTTAGCTGTGATTGTTGTGTTTGGCGTTAATACCTACAAAACAAGTAAGTTAGCGGCTTGACTAAGCGTTAAATGAGAAAGGCAGGGGGATACCTGCCTTGTTTATATAGTGAATTTTTGTCAGTTACTCAGAAGAAAAGGAGAATAGAAAAGTGATTCTGAGTATTAGAATTGTGATGAAATAAGTTCCACAAGTTCATTTTCGGTTTCCGGCATTTTTTCGAGTTCTATTGAACACGAAGCGCCGCCTTTGAGCATATATGCGGTTGTTGTGCAGTGGTCATGGTGAAACCATTTTCCATTAACGCAAACATCTGTGTAGCAGCGTGGGTCTTGTTTCAGTTCCATTGGCATCTTCCTTGTTACTTTCCTGTTAACGCAATGTCAAAATAACCTCAATTGATTGAATGAAAAATGATCTAAATCAATTCGGAATGAGAACTAGACAAAGGTTGTAGTGATTGGCAGTAGTTACCAATCTCTTTATTTTTCGGTAACTCGTGCATACGGTGGCGCAATTGGTCTAAAGGAATGTTTATCGTTTTTTTAGCTGTTAAAAAGTAATTGATCTCATAAGCAATATTTCAATGACTATAGTAATTGAATATCTGCTTGGCGTTATGTACTGTAAACTCTATTCCCATAAGTAAAAATAGTTACGGACATCAAAATGGCAACTCTAATCAGTTGGCTTGGTAGAACAGATCTTGATCAAATGAAGCTGGATAGTCCTGCTTCAATTGCAACCATTGCTTTGAAAGGTAAAACTCTAGACAGCATTATTATCCTTGCCAGCACATGGGAAGATGAATGGCATGACTATAAAAGTTGGCTAGAGAAAAAGCTTGCTTGTGTTGGTCGTTCTAAGACCTCAGTGACTATCCAACGAGTTCGATTGGTATCACCGATAGATTATTCAGCGATAACCAATGTGATGCAAAAGCAGCTGAAGCACTAGGTCTAAAGAGTCATCAAACGTTAAGCGGCTGGATGACAAAATTAGGCATTGAAGAATAAGTAAACAGGCTAAAACAGGGTTGGCACACCCATTGCTCATCGAGGTCAGGAGTACAATAAGAGTGAAAACGTCAGTGAACTTTGAACATCTAAGAAAAGACTGGCCAGAGCTGGCTGAACTAGGCGCATTTGCCGAAGCTTATGCGGTGACTGATCCTCAAAGCTCGATGGTTAAGCTTCGTTGCTATGTCGAAAAAATCGTTGGTTATCTTTACCGAGAGCTACGTTTACCTGTTTTGCCAAATGCGTCGGTTCACGACAAGCTGACCAGTGCCTCGTTTACTGCCATCATCCATAAAGATATTCTCGATAAATTTCATGCTGTACGCAAAGGCGGAAACAAAGCCGCCCATGACGGATATGTCAATCAGCATGACGCACTCTGGTTACTCAAAGAATCTTACCTAATTGGTTGCTGGCTTTTCATCGCCTATGGGGATGGCTCCCAAGACGAATGCCCTCGCTATACTCAACCTGATAATGCTCCGTTAGAGGGTGAATCCCAAGCGGATTTTAAACGTAAAAATAAACAGCTACAGCAAAAGCTCGCCCAGAATAGTGAGCAGTTGGCACAGGCGTTAAAAGAGCTTGACGAAGCGAAAGAAGCTCAGTTTTTGGCCCAGCAGACTGCCAGTAAGCTCAAGTTGGAAGTTGATCAAACTAAAGCTGACAAGCTCAAGCGCAATACCCTAAAGTTGAAAAACAGCTTTGATTTTAACGAAGCGGAAACTCGCAAACGTCTAATCGATTCGGAGCTGAGAAGTGAAGGGTGGGACGTGGCTCTGGCAGAGGTGAGCACCGAGCAAGTATCAAAAGAGTACGAAGTAGATGGTCAACCGACGCAATCAGGCAAAGGCCGTTGTGACTACGTATTGTGGGACGACAATGGCAAACCACTGGCGGTTATCGAAGCGAAGAAAACCCGAGTAGATGCGCGAGCAGGGCAAGAGCAAGCTAAAATTTACGCCGATGCGTTAGAAAAACAAACGGGTCAGCGCCCAGTTATTTTTTATACCAATGGCTATGATATCTGGTTATGGGATGATGCTCAGGGTTACGTACCACGTAAACTGTTTGGTTACTACTCTAAAGACAGTCTGCAATACCTTATCCAGCAGCGTGCTTTAAAAAAAGATCTCAACAGCACACCGATTGATACCGAAGTCGCAGGTCGACTCTATCAAATGGAGTCGATCACTCGTGTCTGTGAACGATTTAGCGATAAGCACCGCAAAGCGCTGATTGTGCAAGCAACAGGTACGGGTAAAACGCGCGTTTCTATTGCGCTGACCAAGCGTTTACTTGATGCCGGTTGGGCAAAGCGAGTACTGTTTTTATGTGACCGTAAAGAGCTACGCAAGCAAGCGGCAAATGCATTTAACGAGTTCACCAAAGAGCCGTTATTCGTAAAAGGTAAAAGCAAAAAAGATCTCGCGAGCAAAGCGCGTATTGTGATCGCCACTTACCCTGGCATGATGAAAACCTTCGAAGAGTTCGATGTCGGTCACTTTGACCTCATTATTGCCGACGAGTCGCACCGCTCTATTTACAACAAATATGGCGAGCTATTTAAGTATTTTGATGCACTGCAAGTGGGCTTGACCGCAACGCCTGTTGAGATGATCTCCCGCTCGACCAGCCAGTTGTTTGGTTGTGACTACAAAATGCCAACGGCTAACTATCCGCTAGAACAGGCAATTGAAGAGGGTAACCTTGTCCCTTTCAAAGTCGTTTCTCATACTACCAAATTCTTGCGTGATGGCATAAAAGGCAATGAGCTCACTGATGAGCAGATAGCTGAGCTTGAAGATCAAGGTATCGACCCGAATGAGCTCGATTTCGATTCAAAGCTGATTGACAAAGCGATCTTCAATAAAGACACCAACCGCCAGATCATCCGTAATCTAATGGAACGTGGTCTTAAAGATGCCGACAATCAATTGCCGGGTAAATCGATCATTTTTGCTCGTAGCATCAAACACGCGGAACTTATCGCCGATCTGTTTGCTGAAATGTACCCTGACTTGGGCGGCAACTTCTGTCGAGTGATTCACTCGAAATACGAACGAGCGGATGAACTGATCGACAACTTCAAAAGTGCCGAAGGCAACAAAGACGAAATCACCATTGCGGTGTCTGTCGACATGCTCGATACCGGTATTGATGTACCGGAATGTATTAACCTTGTGTTTGCTAAACCGATTAAATCGAAAGTGAAGTTTTGGCAAATGGTCGGTCGTGGTACCCGTTTGTGTGAGAACTTGTTTGGCCCAGGCGAACATAAAAAACATTTCTTGATCTTCGATCACTGGAACAACTTTGAATACTTCAAAATGAATCCAGATGAAGATGACGGAGCAAAAGGTAAGTCTCTTGCGCAAAAGGTATTTGAAGCGCGGTTAAATTTGGCTGATGAGGCACTTAAACGTGCAGAGATGGATATCTTCGATGCGGTGATCCCACAGATCAAAGCTGATATCGATTCACTCAACGATAAAACCATCGAGGTTCGAGAAAACTGGCAAATCAAAGCGCAGTTAAGTGATGAGAAAACCTTGCACCAAATGGCTCCGGATACCAAAGAGCTACTGCGAACTAAAATGGCTGCTCTTATGCAGTGGAAGCCAATTACTGGTGAGAGTGAAGCTTTGCGTCTTGATCTCCAGTTCTTAGAGCTTGAGCTTATCAAACTCAAACAACCTTCCAAGGTCGATATTGTTGCGATGCCGATTATGGACAAGGTCACCACACTTTCGATGCACCTTAACGAAGTGCGCAGTAAGGCCAGTACCATTAAGCAGGTGCAGCAGCCGAACTTCTGGAATGATGCTGACCATCATGAATTGGAAGCCTGCCGAAGCGAGCTTCGAACGGTAATCCATTTGCGTGATAAAGGTGCGACTCCGCCACCTAAGCCAACACCTGTATTGGATGTGAAAGAGGATGCGGCTGAATATCGCACTGATAAAGTGAAAACCGATATTGTGACGGTGGACTACCAGATCTATAAACAAGAGGTCGAAAAAACGCTGACACCGTTGTTTGAATCCAATGAAGTGCTACAGAAAATACGAGCTGGACAATCGGTGACAGAATCCGATTTAGACACGCTTAACGCACTGGTGCATACCCAAAACCCAAATGTCGATCTTTCGATTTTGAAAGAGTTCTTCCCGGAATCCACCGCAGGGCTCGATCAGATTTTGCGTACCATCGTTGGCATGGATGCCAAAGCGATTGAAAATGAGTTTACAGTCTTTGTGCAGCAAGTACATACACACCTTAATTCAAGACAACAACGCTTTATCGGCATGCTCAAAAATCACCTTTGTCGCTACGGTAGCGTTGATATTGAACAGTTGTACGACGCACCATTCAACCAGATCGATGATGCTGGTTTAGATGGCGTATTTCCAATCCCTGCTCAAGCGGATGTGGTGGAACAGTTTGTTCGCCGCTTTAGTGTCCATTTGGGTGAGAAACAAGCAAGTGTCGAGAAAGTGGTGAATTAACCTTTTGGCAATGGCTTCCAGCCAAGTACACTACAACCAATTGCTATAAAAGAATATAGAGAACAGATAATGATTACATCAGGCGCATTAAAGAGCCAAATTGACAAACTATGGGAAGAATTTTGGACGGGCGGGATCACCAACCCGTTAACCGTAGTTGAGCAAATTACTTATTTGATGTATGCCCGCATGCTAGACATGAACGAGCGTAACGACGAAAAACGTAGCGCACGAACGGGGAAGCCATTTAATCGCCGCTTTCCAATCAGTGAAGATAAAGAGAAGGATAAACAGCATATCCGTTGGGAAAACTTCCGTCACCTTAGCGCAGAAAAGTTATACCCACTGGTAAAAGACGAACTCTTTCCGTATTTCAAACAACTCACATCTGATGACACCCTGTTTGCTGAGTTTATGAAAGATGCTCAACTCATGATCCAAAAGCAATCGCTATTGGTGAAAGCGGTTGAGTTGGTGAGTGAACTACCACTAGAAAACAAAGATGTAAAAGGTGACTTGTACGAATACTTGCTGTCTAAACTGACCACCGCAGGGATCAACGGCCAGTTCCGCACGCCGCGTCATATTATTCGCGCCATGATTGAAATGCTCGATGTAGAAGAAACGCACCGAGTTTGTGACCCAGCCTGTGGTACGGGTGGCTTCTTGTCTTCGACCTACGAATACCTGCTAGAGAAGTACTCATCGCCAGAAGGTACAGAGAAAGAGCAAGCGTTTGATGCAGACGGTAAACCAGTTCTAGATGTGCATGGTAACCCGGTATTTAATACCCTATACGCGGGTGATCTACTTTCTAACCGTTGGCACATTGATGAAGATATGTTCCACGGCTTTGACTTTGACTCTACCATGCTGCGCGTCGCTGCAATGAACTTGGTGATGCACGGCGTAAAACAACCAGATATTCACTACCAAGATACCCTAAGCCAAAGCTTTATTGAGCGCTTCCCTGATGAAGCGAAAAACGGTTTTGATATCATCCTTGCCAACCCACCATTTAAAGGCAGCTTGGATGAGGAAGACGTCGATCCTGCTTTGCTTAAAGTAGTCAAAACCAAAAAAACGGAGCTGTTGTTTGTCGCATTGATCCAACGTATGCTGAAAGTGGGTGGCCGGACGGCAACCATCGTCCCTGATGGTGTGTTATTTGGTAGCTCTAAAGCGCACCAAACCCTGCGTAAACACCTAGTGGAAGATAACCAGTTAGAAGCGGTGATCTCGCTACCAAGTGGTGTGTTTAAGCCTTATGCGGGCGTTTCTACCGCGATTCTGATTTTCACCAAAGGTGGCAGCACCGAAAACGTTTGGTTCTACGACGTGCAGGCCGATGGTAAGTCGCTCGATGATAAGCGTACCCCAATCAAAGACAATGACCTGCCAGATTTAGTTAAGCAGTATAAAGCCTACCAAGCGGCGGTAATGGCAGGCGAATCAACCGAGCAGTGGTCAGACGAAACTCAAAAAGCCTTCTTGGTAGCGAAAGACGACATCAAAGCGAATAAATACGACTTGTCAATCAACAAATATAAACAAGTGGTGTACGAGCAAGAAAACTACGAAGAACCAAAAGTGATTCTTAGTAAACTCAAAGCGCTAGAAAATGAGATCTTGGCCGACATCAATGAGCTGGAGTCGATGCTATGAGTTGGCCGATGGTAAAACTTGGTGAAGTTGCGCCGTCTAAGGCTTTGAAGAATCCAGTTGTGCTCGATGACGATAATGTATGGCAACTTAACCTTGATATGGTTGAGTCTGGCTCAGGAAGAGTCCTTAATAAGATTAAAGCTCCACTCAGTGAGGCGGGCTCTTCCACTCATTGGTTTGATAGTCGACATGTTCTCTACTCAAAATTGCGTCCATATTTGAATAAGGTAGTACTTCCTGATGAACAGGGCTTAGCTACAACAGAGCTTGTTCCAATGCTTCCAAATCCTGAAGTGTTAGACCGTCGATATTTAGTCCACTACTTACGTTCCAAACAGTTTGTTAGCTGGATTAGTGATCAAGTGGCTGGTGCGAAGATGCCTAGAGTCTCGATGAAGGTTTTTTGGGAGCATGAAATCCCACTTCCACCATTAGACGAACAAAAACGCATCGCTGCCATTTTGGATAAAGCTGATGCCATTCGCCAGAAACGCAAACAAGCCATTGACCTTGCCGATGAGTTCCTACGCAGCGTGTTTTTGGATATGTTTGGTGATCCGGTGACGAACCCGAAGGGGTGGGAGACAATAACACTTGATGAAGTTACGACAAAGATTACGGATGGGGTACATTCAAAACCAGAGTACACTGAATCAGGAGTTCCATTTATTTCGGTTAAGAATATTACGACTGGAGTTCTTAGTTTCGATGATACGAAATATATTTCGCCTAATGCTCATGAAAAGTATATAAAACGATGTAATCCAGAGCTACACGATATTTTGTACACAAAAGTTGGTGCGACATATGGAAGACCAGCAATCGTAGAAGTGGATAAGGAATTTAGTTTATATGTAAGTGTTGCATTAATTAAACCTAACCATGAATTGGTTAATCCGCACTTTTTAAAAGAAGTATTAGCAACCTCTGCGCTCAAGCGGCAGGCAGATAGAGCTATTAAAGGTGCTGGAGTCCCAGATCTACACTTGGTTGAGATTAAAAAATTTATAATCCCTCTTCCTGACATGTCTATTCAAGAAGAGTATGTAAATAAGACTAAGAATATCAGATCTAAGAAACTTAAGTTTCAACAATCATTCGAATTACTAGAAGAGAATTTTAAGTCACTGTCTCAACGAGCTTTCTCAGGCCAACTATAAATTTCAGAGGTATCTTCGGATGCCTTTTTTTTGATCAGAGGTTCGGATTGTATGCAGCTCCAACTCAGCGCTACCAATGCACTTAACAAATGGCTGAAAGTCGACTTTCCGCGTTTGTCAGTGGAAGAGGGTAAACAAGCAGGAGTTAATAAACTGAGCTCTGATGCCGTTACCATGAGCTGGCAGGTGCATCTGATTGAAAACCGCTACCGTTCGCTAGAGAAAACTTTAATCGTTTGTGAAGCCAACAGCCGCTTCACCTACTTTATTCCGCTTAATCGAATGATTTTCTCGCCCGACGAACTCGCTAATCGGTTAAAAATAGAGTGGCAATTTGCCTTTGTGGAAGCATTAGAAGCCAATTCCTTGGAAACAAGCGGCTTAATCAGCCGTTATGACATCGCTAAACTGCTATCAAAACTCAATGACATTGAGTTTATGCCGCTCTGGATAAAAAACACCGACCTGAGTATTAACGGCCATATAGCCGACGCAGCCCAATGGGTTACGCAAACCTTAGAGGATAGAAATCTCGATCGCTTAAGCCAGCCGCTGGCGTTTGAAATTTCTAGCTATATCAATTGTCAAACTAAAAGCATTAAGGTGAACAACAAGAAGCAGCGCTTCATCCCAACCGAGCGACTAGTTGAATACGTTCAGCAGATCACGAAAGTAAATGCTCCTTTAACTGATATGAGCAATGTGCTTCCGTTTAGGCGTTAGCGATGTCTTTACAATTATCTCTAACCAACTTTCGTTATTTCAAACTAAGCCAAACGATTGACTAGTTTGCAACAAGTAAAAAAGGCACAACTAAAAAACGATTACCACAAAGCTAACGAGTTGCTAGAGAAAAGCAGCGTAAGCTTTCACCAGTGGGTGGTTGACGTTTTTCTACAAGCCAAGAACGTTTGGATATGGCTGACGCGCAGTGACCGCTTGCACGATCTCCGACAGTAGAGATAAGCTTGATAGCCCACGCTTCTTGCAGGTTTCGATGAGCGTATGGATTCGACTTCGGAATTTATCGCCAGCATCTGAGGTTGTAATGTTAGATATTTTTGGTGGCAATGGAGTGTTGATGTCCTCCTATAAGATTTACACCACAGACTTTGAACTCTTATCTAAAGCAATGAGGTCTTCAAATCCAATACTCGTTCGAAGGGTCGAGGATATCTCTGCAAGAATGTACATGAGAGCTGGCTTGTCTTATCAAGAAAAATTGTTTTGGAAGTGTTTATACAATGAAACTCGCTAATATTACGTCTGTTTTTATTCTACTTTGGTCTTTCATTGCTAGTGCTAGTGAGGTGGAAGATTTGTATTACCAAAAAATAGAACAATGTGTTAATGATGAGCAGCGAAAAAAAGATTTAACAGCGCGTGATGTTACTCCTGAGGAGCTTAAATATATACCGATTGTGAGAAGCTTGAGAGTGGAGCGTTGCTCAAAAATAGAAGAATCCAATTACGTACAAAGCTTCGGTGGTTCAAAGATTCCTGAAACCATTTCTACTTATAACAATCGAGATTTGTCTACATTGACGAAAGGGGAGCTAGAAACTATCAGAAATATTGATGAACGGCTCGAGAGTTATAATCTTGAGGTTGATCTATTATCAATATACGACAAGTTGAAAGTAGAGTAGTAAAAGTACGATAACGATAAACATGATCATAGAAGTTGCTTTTATTAACTTAGGATTATGGTCAGTAAAGTCAGAGTAGATGTAGGCTAAAATTAGTAATGATGGGAGGCCTATGAACAAGGGCCCTATCTTTGAGTGCTTAGGGAGACTAACTAAAGTTATCAAGCTTATGGACCCTGTAAATAATTCTGTGTAACTGTCAGATCAGGTCTGAATTAGTACACATATATTCAGTGAGTCGGTCTTCGAACACTCTCTTCTTAAATTCAACATTGTGACTAAATCAGTTGCAGGTGGTGTCACTCACGCACCTAATTTCAACCCAGAATAGTTAAATGATATTAAACAGTTTACCGAGTAAACCAAAACAAAAAACACCGATCCAGCTCCACATGCCTAACGCATTAACCCACATAAATATTTTGAACTTAGTTGAGTTCGTTGTTGAACGCTTACGAATGAATGGGTATTTAAACCAATAATCAAAACAACGACTGCCAATCTCCCAAGATAACTGGTACTTCGGGCGCATATAGCCTTTTTCGTCATAATATTTATCTAGGTCTTTAGCTAATTGTTTATCCATGAAAATAATATGCTTAAAGCTACCTAAAGATACGATCGCATTCATAATGACAGCCGGCACAGCCCAAATGATGGCATACCCTCCCAAAATAGCCGCTGGAATCATGATAAAGAACTCCCACCAAACAGCGTTTGACATTTATTCAACCACCCATTCATAGATATCATAAGCAAGATCACCTCCAGCTTTACCGGCAGTAGATCCAATAATACCGCCAATGGCGCCACCAATAACTACGCCACCGATTGTGGCGATCGCTAGAGCAGGAGCTGAAGCTGTCACACCAATAACCAAAGCAATCGCGACTCCAACGCCAGCAACTCCGCCTTTTACTCCACCATACCAACCACCAATAAATCCAGCTATCTCTCTAGTCGTCGTCTTACCACAATCCCCAGATCCATCCACCTTGCACGCTTCATAGATGCTATCGACACCACTGACGGCACCCACAAGTAAACCAACATAACCCACACCTCTGGCGGCAGAAATTCCAAGAGCAATATTACCAATCCGCTTCCCTAATTCTTTCACAAAACCCGTCTTTAG